>BNVD01000072.1 GCA_025997835.1 Spirochaetia bacterium | reverse complement strand
TGGATGACGCCAACCGCGCCATCGGGACCATGGATACGGCCCTGCAGATCATCAACAAACAGCGGGCGGACCTTGGGGCCTATCAGAACCGGCTTGAACATGCCGTAATCGGTCTTGATATCGGCGCCGAGAACCTCCAGGCTGCGGAATCCCGTGTCCGGGACACCGATATGGCCACCGCAATGGTGAGCTATATGCGTGACCAGATCCTCTCCCAGTCGGGGACGGCTATGCTGGCCCAGGCTAACCAGAGAACCACATCGGTCTTGCAACTTCTCCAATAAAGCCTTATACTTCGGGGTGAGGTAGGGGATCCCTTAGGGGCTCCCCTACCCTTGCAAGGGAATTTCAAAACCTCCGTTGTAAAGGTTCCCAGGGGCCTTGGTCCCACGTTATTTGACAAAAACCCTTAAGCGTGTGTTCAGGCGCGACGCTTGGTGTTAGCGAGCTTTAGTCAACAGACTTTAGTCAACAGACTTTAGTCTGAACAGACTTTAGTTCGAGCGTACGGCGGTACGGACCGTTTATTACCCGGCAGGCTAAAAACCTCAAGCCGGGGATAGCCGGTCCGTTCCGCTGGCGGTTTTACGGGAAGGATAGGCGCGAACCTCCTTTTCGGAAAGCCGCCCGTGCGGTTCGGCCCCAGCAATGGATAGCAGGGGTGACTAATGCAAGGAGGGTTATATGATTATTAATCACAATATGAGCGCCCTGTACGCCAATCGTAGCCTGGGTGTGACGCAAGCCGATGTAGCAAAGAGCATTGAAAAGCTCAGCTCCGGCCAGCGGATCAACCGGGCAGGCGATGACGCTTCCGGACTCGCGGTTTCCGAAAAAATGAGAAGCCAGATCCGGGGGTTAAATCAGGCCGAGCGTAATATTCAGAACGGTGTATCGTTTATCCAGACTACGGAGGGCTACCTTCAGGAGTCTCAGGATATTCTGCACCGCTTACGGGAGCTGTCGGTACAGTCCGCCAACGGTATTTACACCGATGAGGATCGTATGCAGATTCAGGTTGAAGTGTCCCAGTTAATTGATGAGGTAAACCGGATTGCGAGCCATGCTCAATTTAACGGAATGAATCTTTTAACCGGCGCTTTTGCCCAGAATTCGACAGTAGACCGGGTTATGCAGCTCCAGGTCGGGGCCAATATGGATCAGAACGAACGGATCTTTATCGGTACCATGACTACTCAGGCTCTTGGTTTAGACGCCCAGGGCGCAGAGGGTTCGTTTACCATCGATACCCCCGAAGCTGCCAACCAGGCGATCGGTTCGATTGATTCTGCGTTAACGCGGATATCAAGACAGCGGGCCGATTTGGGCGCATACCAGAACCGGTTTGAAATGGCCGCGCAGGGTGTGTCTATCGCAGCAGAAAATCTTCAAGCTTCAGAATCCCGGATTCGGGATGCGGATATGGCATCTGAAATGGTTACCTATACCAAAGATCAGATCCTGTCCCAGGCGGGGACCGCGATGTTGGCTCAGGCCAATGCCCGGACTCAGTCGGTGCTCCAGCTTTTAGGTTAAGTTTAGCGTAACAAGAGGCTTCTGGACGTTGTCTTTTGTTATTATTGGACGGGGAAGTTCGCGCCCTTTTCCGTCCTTTTTTTTACAATACCATTTCCGGCCTGAAAAACCGGGAATTAGAGTTTTTATACACAGGGAGGTGTATCATGGGTATACCTATTGCCGCCGCAGGAAACGGGGTAAGTCCCCAACAGGAACTCCCCCAGGACAAGAGCGCTGCGCGCCATGCGCAGCTTAGGGCGGCCGAACAAAAGGCCGCAGTAGTACAGCACGCTATTTCAGCCCTTCCCGGCCAGGCCGGTTCACCGGAACATACCGCACAAATCCGGTCCACCGCCGCGGATTTGGAACAGATCAGTCTCACCCTAAACCGCCGGCTTCAATTTGTGGTAGATCACCAGTCCCATGAAGTTATCGTCAAGGTGATCGACCCGGAAACCGATAAGGTAGTCAAGGTACTGCCGCCGGAAGAACTTCAACGTATGCACCGCCAGATCAAAGAGACCATCGGGATCCTGTTTGACGAGCGGGTCTGATGCCGGAAAACCGTAAAGAGATTAAAAATAATCCGCAGGATTTTTTTAATTCAAGGGACTTTTGAAAAATTCTTTGGATTTTTCAAAAGTCCACCGTATCGAGGGGAAACGTAGACGGGTATGTCCGATATTTATGTGCCGGGGGTAAAAAGCCGGTTTAATACAGAAAAACTCGTTGAAGACCTGATGAAGGTTGAGCGGGTCCCTCTGGACCGGGTGAACAGGGACCTTGAGCACCTAAAGAGTCAGAAGACCTGGTGGCAGGACGTGGGCCGCCATATGACCAGTCTCCGGGACAGCGCCCGGTTGCTTTTTTCCTTTCAAAATCCCTTTAACGACCGGGTGATAAACTCCCAGGATGATGCGATTATCTCAGGAACCGCCACCCGTGAAGCCATTGAGCAGGAGCGGACCTTTAAGGTTAAGCAAGTTGCCCAAGCGGACAGGTTTTTATCCGCCCCACTGGACGATTCGTTCAAGGTTGATCGGGGGGACTACACCTTTACGGTGGGCAAGGAAACCATTTCCTTTAACTTCCGGGGGGGAACGCTCCGGGAATTTACCGAGACCCTGAACCGGCGGGGCAGAAATACCATCCAGGCCAATGTTATCGCGGTTGAACGGGGTTCCCGGTCCCTGCTCATCGAATCCCTGATAACCGGGGAAGAAAACCGGCTGGGCTTTTCCGCCGACGCGGAAAAACTCGCCCGCGAAACGGGGATAATGGCGGAAGGTACCGATTCCAGCCGGAATATCCCGCTGGAAGAAAGCGCCCTTCGTATCCCCGCAGACAGCACACAACTGGTTCAGGCTGCGGACGATGTCCTCTGGGTTGGGGCCGGGGGAAACGTTACCATTCCGGTAAACCCCGGTGTCAGTTCTTCGCCGGGACTCCTCTTTACCTTTGAAGCCTCCACAGAAGTATTTTCCGCCGATGATACGGCTGCACCCATGCCGCCGCCGCCGGGGCCGGATATACCCGCCGCCGGTTCCGTTACCTACGGGGGCATCACCATCGAAAACGACGATACCTCCGTACCCATACCCCCCCGGAACGCGCCTCAACCGCCCAAACTGGTGGACGACATGGGGCTTATCTCCCTCTCCTTTACCGACGGCTCCTCTGCCAAACTTCCCATGCTCCACGATTCAGCCTCCTTCGACACGTATCAATACCCGATGCAGGACCTTACGGGGGGTAAAACCATCGCCTCCATTACGGTGAACAATCATAATACCCACCGGGATGTTTCCATCCGCAATATCCTGATCCACGATCCCCAGGATACCGAGGGGGGGCTCAAACCGAAAAACCCCGTTTCCACCGCCCAGGACGCCGTGGTAAGCATGGACGGTATCGAAGTAAAACGGCCAAACAACAACATCGACGACCTGATTCCGGGGGTTACGGTTACCGTCAAGGCCCCGTCGGAACGGCCCGTCAAGCTGGGGGTTGAGCCTGACCGGGACTCAATCAAGGAGTCCATCATCGCTCTGGTGGGGAACTATAACCGGCTGATGGCGGAGGTCAATGTGCTGACCCGTAACGACGACCGGATTGTTCAGGATCTTACCTACCTGAGCGAGGAGGAGCAGGCGTCGCTTCGGGAACGGCTGGGGGCTTTTGCAGGGGATTCCACCCTAACTTCCTTCAGAAACGGTCTGCAGCAGGCCGTTTCTTCCCCCTACCGTACTTCGGTGGAACGGGAACTTTCCCTGCTGGCCCAAATCGGTATTGGTACGGATGTGCGCCGTTCAGGAGTCAGCACCGGGTACGATCCTTCCCGCTTGCGGGGATACCTGGAAATCGACGAAAAAGCGCTGGACACGGCACTGACGAAGAATTTAACCGCCATCAACCAGCTTTTCGGCTACGATACCGATGGGGATATGCTCGTCGATTCCGGTATCGCGTTCAACCTGGACCGGCTGGCCCGGCCCTACGTGGAAACCGGGGGGATCATCACCCTTAAAACCGGGACCATTGACTCCAAAGTGGCCCAGGACAACCGGCGCATCGAAACCCTGGAACGCCAGCTTGCCTCCAAAGAGACGACCCTGAAAAACCAGTACGCCCAGATGGAAGGCGCCTATAGCCGGATGGATTCCATGGCAACTTCTCTGGATAATTTCAGCCAACAGGCGAATAACAATAACAACGGCCGCTAATTCTGTCGATATATAAAAGAGAATCTCTAAAAACTTCAGTTTTTGGAGATTTACCGATTAAAAAGGAAATCACGATGGATATAAGCATAAACGGACAGGCGGCGGATATTACGCTGGAATCGGAACGGACCATTGGGGAAGTGCTTGCGGGCCTTGAGAACTGGCTCGGCGACTCGGGGTTTCGCCTGAAGGGTCTTGAAATAGACGGGGAAACGGTGGGCAGCGACGCGGTAGCCGCCGCGTTTGAGCGGGACCTGGGGGGTATAGAAGCCCTGGATATCACGGTATGCTCCCGGTCTGACCTTACCCTGGACGCCCTCTGCGAGGCCCGTGATTATCTGGCCGCTTTAGGCGATACGGAAAGCGCGGAACGTAGCCGCGTTACCGGGCTCTGGGAACAGAGCGCCGCCGCCAGCTTCCTGGCAACCGAAAATCCCGCGCTTTTTCAGGATATTGATTCGGCCTTACGAGGCGAGGGCGCCGAAGGGTGTTCCCGTGCCGCCCGGATACTCCCCCTGGTTGACGACCGTATCCGGGAAATCGCCGCTCCTGCGGAGGAATTCAGCCGGATGGAAGGCCTGGTTTCGCTTATTACCCAACGGCTTGAGGAACTGCCCCTGGATATCCAGACCGGCAAGGACGGACGGGCGGCGGAAACGGTTTCCCTCTTTACCGGGGTTACGGAAAAACTCTTCCGCATCTTTTTCCTGCTCCAGGCCAAAGATAACGCCGTGAGCGGTATGTGCATCGAAACGATCCCGGTATACGATTTTCTGGGGGAATTCGGTTCCGCGCTAAAGGAACTTCTGGCGGCATACCAATCGAAGGATGTGGTACTGGTGGGGGACCTGGCAGAATATGAATTGGCACCCCGGCTGCGCTCCTTCTATGCCGCCCTGGGCGCAGGATTGACCGAATACTAAAAAATACGGTAGGGTTTTACAGCCATGAGAATTGTCCAAGTGAAAAACATCGAGCGGAAGGATGTGCCGATTTATTACCGGCGGCTTTTTAACGGTATTGCCGAATTTGAGTTATTGGGCAAACAGGAAGAGCGGCCCATCGATTTTACCATAGAGACCAAACCTGCGGGGGATAAGGACATTTTTATCACCATGCCGGACCCTATCGATTATCCTCTGGTACCCTTAATGAAAGAACTAAAACAATTTTTGATAAACCTTGATGAATCAGGAGGGCTTCCTGGCTGAACGGGTTTTTATTTCATCCTCCCCGGAAGAAACCATCGATTTCGGTGAAAAGCTGGGCCGTCTCCTGCCGCCGGGCAGTATTGTGGCCCTCCGCGGCGGCCTTGGGGTAGGAAAAACCTGTTTTACCAAGGGTATCGCCTTGGCACTTGGGATCATGGAAGAAGTAACGAGCCCTACCTATACGATTATTTCCGAATATGCGGGTGCTATTATGCCCCTCTACCACATTGACGCCTACCGCCTTACCGGGGACGACGATTTTAACGCCCTGGGAGCGGACGAACTGCTCTACGGGGATGGCCTTTCGGTGATTGAATGGAGCGAACGGCTCCCCTACTCCATCCCGCCTGAGGCGGTCATTGTGGAATTGGCGTTGCTTGATGGGGAACAGCGGCGTATCCGCATCACTTCGCCGACTATTCCAAACTTAACCACGGACAAAACACCATGAATATCCTTGCCCTTGATACGGCCTCGACGATTTTATCTGTCGCCCTGTCTTCCGGGGACGGAATCCGGTATATCGAAGCCGACGCGGGGCTGAAACATTCGGAAATTCTTATGGAGATGGTGGATACCCTGATGCGGGCCGCTAGTCTGGAAAGCCGGGATTTGGAACTGGCTGCCTGTATGCGGGGCCCCGGTTCGTTTACGGGGTTACGGATCGGGTTTGCGGCGGCAAAAGGGCTGGCGGCGGCCCTGGGGATTCCCCTGGTGTCGGTTCCTACCCTGGACTGTATGGCCGCCCCCCACGCGGTATGGCCGGGTGTGGTTATTCCGGCAATGGACGCGAAAAAACAGCGCTTTTTTACCGCCCTGTACCGGGGGAATGAGCGCCTTTCCGGCTATATGGACGCCGAACCGGGGGATATTGCGGCGGCGGTGACTGCGGCCGCCGGCCCCATCCTGCTTACCGGGCCGGACGCGCCGCTACTATTGGGCCGGCTTGAAGCGCTGTTGGGCAAAAAACGGCTGTTCCTCGATCCCGCCTTCCGGCACGGAAAGGCGCGGGAATTATTGGCATACGCGGAACAGAGTTCCCTTGCGGGAAAGGTAGATACGGCTTCGTCGGGCCCTGAGTATTTACGGAAAAGTGACGCGGAATTAAGACGTTAACTTGCGAAGAATTTAACCACGGACACCACGGACAAAAGAATGAAATTTCTAAACAAACGTCCGTGAGGCTCCCCCGCGCAAGCGGGTTCTTGTGTGGAAGATCCCGCTTGCGCGGGGGAGGCCAGTAGGCGGCTTGTGGTTTATTTTCTTATGGCTTACAGCGCCTTTCCCCGCACACCCAAATCCAGTTCGGGAAACACGGGGGTGGATTCCGCGGCGGCCTTATTCTCCGCCAGGATGGCGTCAAACACTTCCTGACGGAAGACCTTCACCGTTTTGGGGGCGTTCACCCCCAGCCGCACCTGGTCTCCCCGGATTTCAATGACCGTTATGGAAATATCATCCCCGATCATGATCTTTTCGTCGAGTTTTCTGGCTAATATCAGCATGGCGCCTTCTTTGCGGCGGCCATTTCTTCCATAATGTCGTGTCTGGTCTTCCAGCGCGCGTCCGTAAGAATTGCCTGTTTGCCGATCCGCAGTTCCCGGTTGATGATGAGCGGGCCCTGAAGGTTGGCGGTCATGGGGCTGCCGTCGGGGGGAATGGTGACGATGGAAAAGACCAGCGCCTTTTCGGGGCTGGAAATTCCGATGGCCCGCATATCCTCGTCATTGATGTCCAGTTCATAATCGGGCCGGAACAGGAAGGGGTTGACCAGAATAAAGGCCGCCTGCTCCACATCCATGGACTGGAGCCAGTAAAACGGCTGCCGGTCCGCGTCGAGGAGTATATAGTCTTTGAGGGCCTCAAAACCGAAAAGCCCTGCGGGAAAGACAATTTTCTGGCGCTCGTCTACGTCGATAACGCCATACGCTTTTGTCGATGCCTTCATATGTCTACTCTCCTGTTATTAGCGTAAAAAGTCAAGTAAGGTCGTGGGCAGGATCTTGGCGGCGGTTTGCAGGGCCGCCTTGTGGGCAAAGTCTATCATGCCCAGGTCGGTGGCGGCGGTGGCAAAGTCCAGCGCCGATTCCCGTGCCAGCGCGGACGTGACGTTGGGTATCTCCTGATTGAGCCGTTCCCAGGTCATGCCCACCCGCTCCTGCCGGCTGCCGTTCAGGGCAAGGCGGCTCTGGATGTTCCCCATCGCCTGATCCATCCCGCCTATACCCTGGCTCCCCACAAATTCCTGATCCCCCCGGAGCAATGCGTCCCGGACCCGGATCACCATGTCGAAGACCGAACCGCCTGAAACACGGGCGGAGGGGCTCCAGTTAGGCGCTGCGGGATCGTTGTTGGCGGCAATAACCCCCAAATCCTGCAACGTGGTCGAGCCTTGCCGGTCCTCAAGTCTGATAAGGTGGGCGTTGGTCCCTTCCAGCGCGAGGCCCCGTGTTTCGGGGTCCACATAGGCCTTTACCGGTGCGGGGGAGTCGTTGATCTTGGCCACTATTGCGTGAAGGGTGTCGCCCTGATTGACGGGTATCTCGTGGCCGTCCACATAGAACGCCCCGGTTGCGCCCGCCCGGTAGTCGGTGGCGTCGGTGGTGGAAAAAACTTGCATCTTCTCCGCCCAAAAGGCCTCGCCGCCGCCTATGTCCAAATCGGTATAGGACTGCTCGGAAATCTCTGCCCGGCGAGCGGAACCGGCGCCCCGGTATTCCACCCGGACCACCATATCGGTCTGTTCCGGGGACGCGTCGCCGCCTGCGACCGTACCCTGCACCACCCGGAAGGGCTCGGTAAAGGCCTTGTCCCCGGCAAAAAGCTGTTTGCCGTCGGAACCTACGGTGTTTGCCAGAGACACCATCTCCTTTAAGAGCTCGTTCATCTCCACGGCCATAAATTTCAGGTCATCCGGGGTATAAGTGCCGGTAGCGCCCTGTACGGTAAGTTCCCGGACCCGCTGCATGATGTCGTTGGTCTGTCTAAGGTAGCCATCCACCTCGTTGTAGTGGTCTTTCGCGTAGAGGGCGTTCTTCTCGAAGCGGTCAAGCCGGGCGAGATACGATTCGTAGCGCACCGCGTGGGATGCCGCCAGGGGATCATCCCGCAGTTCCAGTATCCGTTTGTTGCCCGCGATTTTTGAAGTGATGTTGGAACGCGCTTCTTCCTGCCGCCGCAAATAATACTGCATATCGTTATTCGGCATGTCGGTTGATACTCGTCTCATGTTATACCCCCATCCTATTGATAAGCGTGTCCAGCATGGAATTCACCGTGGTGATGAACCGGGCGGCCGCGTTGTACCCGTGCTGGTACTTGATCATGTTGGACAATTCCTCGTCCACGTTGACCCCGGAAATGGACTGCCGCATATCTTTGAGCTGCTTCATAATCTGGTTCTGGGTTTCCAGAGCGTCCCGGCTCTGCTCCCCCAGCATTCCGATCCGGCCAACCGCGTCGGCGAAGTAGTCGTCAAAGGTGCCGAGGCGGCCAACCATAACTGCCGTGTTCCGTATGGCGGCGATTGCCAGCGCCCCCTCTCCGTTACCCGGATTGGCGGCCCGCCCGTTTTCACCGAACCCGGAGGCGACCGCATTGGGGTCCCGGAGCAGGGCGGGGCTTACTTCGATCCAGCCTGCGGGATGGGTGGTGGGGGCGGTGGACCAGTCCTCCGCGCCGCCTGATAATGCGGCTATGGCGTCGGGGCCGCCCCAGTCGTAGGCGCCCTCAGCGCCGGATGCGTTGAGCAGTCCGGCGTATCCCGCGAGGAACCGTCCCGAATCCTCAATATGGCGGATTACAAAGTCCGGGTTACCGCCTGGGGCTATGGAACCTTCGGCAGGAGTGCCTTTGAGGGAGAGATGCCCTTCCCGGTTGAGCCGGGCTACTACTTCTGCGCCGGAATTGTTGATCCGGCCTACGATGTCCCCCACCGTGTCCGTAGAGAAATAGGGCACGTCCACATTGCCGCCCCCGGCCGCCGAAAGGGTAAGTGTCCCTTCAAGCCCTACCTGTGCCCGGTTTTCCAGGGCGTTGGTGCCGTTGATCCGGAAAATATAGCTGGAATCGTATTGGCCGTCCCCGTCCCGGTCGTAGTTGCCGTTCACGTTGGTGACAAAGTGATGTTCGGTAAAGAAGTCCTGCCCCGTAGACCCGTTGAGGCCGTAGGCGGAGCGGTGGACCTCGTTTACCAAATCGACAAAGTTCATCGCCATGGAGTCAAGATTCTGTATTTCACCCTGAATGGTATGGTCCCGCAGTTCCACCAGAGCGGCGAGGCTTCCATCCCGGAAATGGGCATCATCCCCGGTCTCCTGCCAAACGATTTTGGAGTACCCTTCGTTTTCGGTACCGCTCACCAAATCGAACTGCCGCCCGATTGTTCCCTGCACCAGGCG
>BNVD01000071.1 GCA_025997835.1 Spirochaetia bacterium | reverse complement strand
GATACGGGGTATTGGTGATCACAATGATTTTTGGCGAGGCCGCTGAAGCGTTTTTCGCCAGCAGTTCCTCGATAAACTCGTTGTTGGAAAGTTTTCCCCGTATGTAAAAATTGGTGATTACCACAGTATCATAATTCCCGATGTTTTGCAGAATCCGCTCTTTGTCGTTTTCGTCAAAGGTGTACTCCGTTTCCAGGTAATCGATTTCCTTGTAGTAATCAAGGCAGTTCCGGTACAAAATGCCCGGATACCAGTAAGCATTATTCGGAGTCTTGTTAATCTGTTCGACAACAAGAATCTTGCCAGTTTTTTTCAGGGGCAGATCGCGGCTTTTGTGTACCAGCACCGAGCGTTTGGCGATGTGTTTTGAAAGGGCGATGACACCTGTATCTTTTAACACGATTTCAGGATTTTCCCTGGCCTGAGGCGTAAAAAGGCCGTTATCGTATTTTACCTTCAACACGCGGTACACTTTTTGATCAAGCTCGGCTTCGCTGATCCTGCCTGATTCAACAAATTGTTTTATCGTGTTGAAGGTTTCCTCGACCAGGGAATTTTCCGCTTTCATCAGCACCAGGTCCGCGCCGGCTTCCAAGGCCAGGGCGCAGGCATTGGCTACGCCATAGCGCACCGCTACGCCGCCCATAGTCATGCTATCGGTGGTGATAACTCCGTCAAAGCCCAAGGTTTCCCGCAGCAGACCGGTGAGTATTTTTTTTGAAACCGTGGCTATGTCAACATCGTCAAAGGCGGGGAAAATGCTGTGGGCGATCATGATTGAGGGAAGCAGATCCCGTTTGATAAGTTCGCGGTAGGGCAACAGCTCTCGAGCCATCATGGTTTCGCGGGCTACCTTGATGACAGGCATCTCAAAATGGGCGTCCAGCGCCGAATCCCCGCGCCCGGGAAAATGCTTGCCGGTGGCTATCATTTTTGCTTCTTTAAAGCCCTCGCAGGTTTTGACCGCGTATTCGGCAACTTCTTCGGCAATGTCCGAATAGGCGCGGGTGTAAATTTCAGGATTCATCGGTTCGGTGTTGACATCCAGAACCGGCGAATGTATCCAGTTAAATCCCACCGCTTTGGACTGCCGCGCAACGGCTTTGGCGGCAGCGTAGGCCAGGTTAAGATCGCCTGTAGCCCGTATGCCCATAGGCTTGGGGAAAATGTTGACCCCGCCAAAGCTGAAATCGGCGCTGGTTCCCCCTTCCTGATCAAACGAAAAATGCAAAGGCAAGCCCAAAGGCCGCGATGCCGCCGCCGCTGAAAGTTCTTCAAGCAGTGCCGCGTATTGGGACGCGTCTGGATAGGGAGCGGGTAGTTCCTTTTTGTAGCCTTTGGTGTCGGTAACATCCATCACGGTTTTACCCGATTTGGGATCCACATAGCTGCCAAAGAGCCGTCCGTTAGGTGAAAGCCGTAAGCCGCCGCAGTGGTACTTCAACACCGCGTCGTAAATGTGCGGCCTGACAACGGTCCCAATAAAGCCCAGGGTTAACAGAGCGCCGATTTTTTGATCGCCACTCATCCGCGAAATGGTGTTTTGAATAAACTGATTCTTCATGTTATTCTCCTCGAAAATTCCTAACGCAAATGAGAGAATACCTCTTTAGGGGTTTTAAAGTCAAGTGTTTTTCCCGGACGTTCGTTTGGTTTTTTTGCAATGCGCAAAACATCCTGAAATCATCAATGGGGTATAACATATCCATACCCGTCTGTTTCATCATTTTGTCCTTAGAATCCAATATCCTCATTCACCAGAATGAGGTGGTACTTCCCCGCGAATTTCTGCGCGTTAAACGTAATCAACAGTTGATTACACATCCGGTCAGGGATATTGCAGTCCAGGCCGAGTTTTTCGGCGCAAATACCCGTTTCGGCGCATGAAGTTTTGTGTCCGTTTCGCCTGCAGTTCATGGGGGCGATAGACCGGACGCGGGTGATGGCCTCGTCCAGGGTGTCGACCAGCTTGTTGACGCCGGCAACCACGATGATATGCCGGGGGCCATAGGCCATTGCCGCGACCCGGCTGCCGGAACAGTCCAGGTTGACCATTTCCCCCCGCATGGTCAGGGCGTTCGCGCCGGTGATAAAATAATCCGCCATCAGGCTGTCACGGCATACCTCAAAATGATCCGGGCAATTGTAGCGGTCGTACAGCCGGTACTTTTCCGTCCGCAGTTCCGCAAGGATATTCATGGCCTTAAGCGTTTCGCTCCCACCCAGCCCCACGGAAACATTCGGCGGCAGACAGGAAGCGAACAAAAGTTCCCGCGCCTCCTCCAGGGTTTCCGTATAATAAGCAGTCCAACCCTTTTCTTTAAAAACTTCCGCCGCCTTTCTGCCCCGTTTCTCTCCGAACCATTTGCGAAACTCATTTTCCATATTATTCATTGCTTATATTACCAAACCTGAAATTCGGGATGCAGGAGACGGTGAATCGCCTCCAGAAAAAAATAGTCCCCATAAATCAGGGGAACACCCATTTCTCCCGGCAGTTCGTGATACTGGGCACTCCCCTTCTGCACGATGGAATCCCGGGTAGTATCCCAATCGCAATAATCCCGTTCAAGGGTTTTCAGAAGTTTCAAGGCAGCGTCATAGTAAAGATTTTTTTCCGTATCTCCTGCCTGATCCGCCAGACAGAGCAGTCCGGTGGCGGCTATCATCCCCGCAGAGGTATCAATTTTGACCGGCTCATCCGGGGCGCGGTAATCAACCGGGGGCACAAAGCCATGCCGGGAAATTGCGGCAATAACATAATGGGCTATCCGTTTTGCCGCAGCGCCAAAGCGTTCCTCACCGGTGTGCAGCCAGGTCAGGGCGAAACCATACAGAGCCCAGGACTGCCCCCGGCTCCATGAAGAACCCGGCGCATAGCCCTGCCCTGCCGGGGCTTCGAGCAGATTGCCATTTTCGGGGTCAAGAACAATGATGTGGTTGCATGAACCGTCATCCCGAACCAGGTGCTTCAGGGCAGTATCGGCGTGTTCAATGGCGATATAGCGAAACCGGGGGTCAGCCAGTTGTTCGCTTGCCCAATACAGCAGGGGCAAATTCATCATACAGTCAATAATAACCCAGCCGGTATAATTCCGGTTCCATGAACGGATAAAACGCCCCCGTGGATTGTAGCGGCCCGCCAGAAGGTTTGCCGCGTGCAGACTCCGCACCCGCGAAAGGGGATTGCCGGTAAGCTGAAAATCCAGCCGCGCCGAAAGCGTCCACATAAAGCCCACATCGTGGTGCAGACCCTCATAACCGGACAGGGCCGCATCCAGCCGCTCCTCAATGGCCCGCGCGGTATCGTGGTACATAGCTTCTTTGGTGTCATGGTACATAAGCCAGAGGATTCCCGGCCAGAAGCCATTGGTCCACCAATACACGTTAGCCGCCATTTTGTCATCATAGCGGCCGTCCACCGCGATATAGGGAACCTTTGTACCGACCCTTTCGCGCTGGGCAGCCATTTTGGGCGTAATTTTCGTCCAAATCTGCTCCGCCCAGTGTCTGTCTTCCTCAGAAACCTTAATCATGCCAAACCTCGTTCTATACTCATTTGTAACCGGTAGTCCTTGCCCCTCCCCGCCGTATTTTGTTATTATACACCTATGGAGCTTCCCTGCTACCCCGGCTTTACCCCCATATCCCTGGAACTGAAACCCGCACTGCACCCCCTTCTCTCCCTGACCCCCGACGGCGTTTCGGAGTACACCTTTGCCAACCTCTACCTGTTCCGTAAACGGTATAACTATAAGGTATGTCAATACCAGGTATCGGCGGCGGAACCAACCGGGAACGTTCCTTCTGAAGCGAACCAGACCATCATCATCAGTGGGGAGCGGGAGGGTACGCGCTTCTTCATGACCCCCTGCGCCGCCCCCGGCCGGGATGTGCTGGAGGACCTGTTTAAAACCCACGATTACTGGAAGGGCATTTCCGATTCGGTGCTGAACCCCATCCGGGCCGATCTTGAACAGTGGGGCATAGCCATAACCGAAGACCGGGACAACTTTGATTACCTCTATCTGCGAACCGGTTTGGCGGAGCTATCGGGCAAGAAATACCACAAAAAACGGAACCTGGTGAACGCCTTTACCGCCGCCTATCAATACCGGGAGGCACCCCTCACGGCGGCGCTCATCCCGCAAGCTATGGAAGTCCTGAACCGCTGGAAGCAGGACAAGGGCTCCGATGCGGATTATATCGCCGCACAGGAAGCGCTGGACCTGTTCACCACCCTCGATATGCAGGGGGCCATCTACTACGTGAATGAAAAACCCGCGGGCTGGTGTCTTGGGGAAAGTCTCGCCCGCGGCAGTATGTTCGGCATTCATTTTGAAAAGGCCATCGACGAATACAAGGGCATCTATCAGTATATCAACCAGGCTTTCGCCGCATCCCTGCCGGACTCCTACACCCACATCAACCGGGAGCAGGACCTGGGGGACGAGGGACTCCGTCAGGCAAAGGAAACCTATAGGCCGGTAGGGTTTGTGCGGAAGTATGTAGGCAAGCGAGAAGGGTAGGTATAGTATCAAGCATGGATCAGGACAAGCTCTCCATCCTTAAATCCTGCTTCGGTTATACCAGCTTCCGCCCCGGACAAGAGGCGGTCATCGACGCGCTGCTCGCCGGGCGGGACGCGCTGGCGGTGATGCCCACCGGCGCGGGGAAGTCCCTCTGCTACCAGATACCGGCCCTGCTGCTGGAGGGCATTACGGTGATCATTTCTCCGCTTATTTCGCTGATGAAAGATCAGGTGAACGCTCTGGAGGATGCGGAGATTCCCGCCGCCTATCTCAACAGTTCCCTCTCCCCCGATGAGTACAGCGATACTATTTTCCGCGCGGTTCAGGGTGACATCAAAATACTGTACATCGCCCCGGAACGGCTCCAGCGGGGACTGCCGCCGCAATTGGTGGAGGCGCAGGAAATCGCCATGGTGGTTATCGACGAGGCCCACTGTATCTCCCAGTGGGGACACGACTTTAGGCCGAGTTATCTGTATATCACCGACTTTATTCGGCAGTTACCAAAACGGCCCATCACAGCGGCCTTTACCGCCACCGCAACAGGAAAGGTGCGGGAAGACATCATGAGTATCCTCGATTTGGAGGAGCCTTATACTATCATCACCGGATTCAACCGGGAGAATCTCTACTTTGAAGTGCAGCGGCCAAAGGACAAATTCCAGGCATTGATGGAAATACTGCGGAGCCGCAAAAACAAGAGCGGGATCATTTACTGTTCTACCAGGAAATCCGTGGAAGAAATCAGCCGTACCCTCAGCGACCGGGGCTTTGCGGCAACGCGCTATCACGCGGGGCTGGACGATGGGGAGCGGCATCGCAATCAGGATGATTTTATTTACGACAGAAAAACTATCATGGTGGCGACCAATGCTTTTGGTATGGGTATCGATAAATCAAACGTATCATTCGTGATTCACTACAACATGCCCAAGAACATCGAAAGCTACTATCAGGAAGCGGGCCGCGCCGGACGCGATGGCGAAGCGGCGGACTGCATACTGCTCTACAGCCCCCAGGACGTGCGGATCAATCAGTTTCTCATTCACAATGGGCAAGATGATGAAGCAGAAAAAGATGAAGCCCGTATCGAACATAATCTGGAACTCCTTAAAGCGATGACCTTCTATGCCACCTCCCCGGACTGTCTGCGCTCCCGGCTGCTGGGTTACTTTGGGGAAACCGCGCCGCATTACTGCGGCAACTGTTCCAACTGTAATACGGTGTTTGAAGATATCGACATCACCATTCCTGCGCAAAAGATCATTTCCTGCGTGTACCGCATTGAACAGCAGGGGCGGCGCTTCGGCAAAGCCATGATAGTAAACATACTTCGGGGCAGTAAACTCGAAAAGATTAAAACTCTTGCGCTTGATAAGCTGAGTACCTACGGCATCATGGCGGACATGGACGCCCACCGGATCAGAACCATGCTGGATTACCTCGTGGAACAGAAATACCTCGCGGTTAGCGCCGACGAGTACCCGGTGGTATACCTCGTCCCCAAGTCCAAAGAAATCATCGTAGAAAAGCAGCCCCTGTCGATGAAACTTCCCAAGGAACAAAAACGAAAAACGGAACAGCCGCTGCGGGAAGAAGAAACCTACACGGGGACCGCTGGGACTGGTTTCGGTAGTGATGAATCAGGGCGTACCTCCGGGGCCGGGTTGGGCAGAAGGTCCCAATCCGCCAGGTCAGACTACGGCCCCAGCAGCGCCCTGGAACCCGGTGACGAGGGCCTTTTCACCCGGCTCAAGGAACTGCGGACCCGTCTGGCCCAGGAAGCCCATGTACCGCCGTATATCATCTTTTCCGATGCCTCATTGCGGGATATGTGCCGGAAACGGCCGGTAAACCGGGAACAGTTCCTCCAGGTTTCCGGCGTAGGTTCGGTGAAGCTCGATAAATACGGGGAAGTGTTTATCAGCCTGATTGCGGACACCTAGCAGTTTGTTGCACTTCGTGCAATTTATTATGTAAACCGGTTACAACGGATCAGAAACTATTTACGTTGTATGTGTTTTTGATACCGGTTATGATGTTTACACTTTCGTTCCTGATTTCTTTTGTAAAGCCAATGGTTAATTTCAGGTATTTGATGCCGGTTAGTTTTCCGTTTTTTCTGGCGTTCGGTGCGATACTGATTTCTGCCGTTAAACGGAATCAAAAGCTAAAATATCTCTGCGTTTTTCTTGTTTGGGCGATTTCTCTTTCCTGTTATGAAGGCAAGGCAGGTATACCGGGCGGAGGATATGCGTCTTACCGGCAAGCGCGTGCTTTTATTGCCGCAGATGCTGCTTCCCATCCTGATAAAAAATCCGCGATGCTTGATAATGCCCCTGACCACGGGCGATATTACGGTTATCACGATATTCCAAAGTATGAGCCGGAATCAGACAATGATGTACTCTATGTATTTAATCCTATGTTTCACATGAACGAAACAGAGCAGCATGAACAAATGCGGTTACACGATATAAACGAGGATGATATGCTTATTATAATTCCCAATGATGAGGTGGTTATTTTTAAAAAGTATTTAAAGTGACGGGCCTACACCCACTCCAGAAAATTCTCCGGTGACACCACCGCATAGTCTGAATCCGGGTAGGCTTCCTTAAATACAGCCGGAATTTTCGCTGTCTTCCGGGAAGCCTTCATGGCAGACCACTTAAATTCAAAAGCATGAAGGCGGCCATCGTAATCTTCCAGCAGATCAATCTCCTGCTGTTCCCAGGTACGCCAGAAATAATCGCGGGCAAAGATGCCGCTATAGGACCGGACCTTTAGCCGTTCGATGACCATAAAATTCTCCCACAAAGCGCCGGTATCGTTTCTGATAGCAAGGGGATTGTAATTTTGAATCAGCGCATTGCGGACCCCGGTATCGTAGAAGTAGTACTTGCTTTTTTTGGTAACCTCGTTGCGGAGGTTTCTGCTAAAGCCCCGGAGGTTGTAGAGGACAAAACACTGTTCCAGCAAATCGAGATAGCGCTCCACCGTTTTCATATCCACACCGAGCCTGTTGGAAAGTTCATTCAGGCTCACTTCACTCCCCACCTGGAGGGCAATGAGAGACAGCAGATTGACCAGGGTCTTTGGTTTTTTGATGCGTTCCAGTTCCAGAACATCTTTTAACAAACATGCGTCAACCAGTTCATTTAAAATAGTACGTTTTTGATTACTGGAAGAAGCGGTTCTGATTTCCGGGTACATGCCAAAAATCAAGAGATCTTCAAGATTCTGTTTGATTTCAAAATCATTCATGGTTTTGCGTAATTCTCCCACCGAGAGGGGATATAAGATAACCGGAACCTGGCTGCCGGTCAGCGGCTCTCCGAGCTTGCCGGCCAAGTCAAAACTGGAAGAGCCGGTGGCGATAATCGTCAATTCCGGCCGGGCGTCGATCAGGATTTTAAGGCTCAATCCAATATTGGGGATACGCTGGGCCTCGTCAATGAAGATCGTATCATACCCGGAGGCCCAGTCCAGCAGCAGCCTGGATTCCTGGCTGGACAAGAGACTAATCTCCGAAAGGTTATCCCCCGATGCCCGCAGAATATGGGCGTTCGCCCCCAGCGAATCGAGAAACCGGTCTACCAGGGTGGTTTTCCCCACCCGACGCGGCCCATAGAGAACTATTACCCGTTTGGGAAGCATCAGGAGCCGTAAGTCACCATATTGTCTGGAAAAAAGGGTATCCATACTGATAGTATACTAAACTCTGTATAGTTTGTCAAGTTTACGGAGTGTTAAAGCATAAACTTATTATGCTATACGGATCATAACTCCATAAAATATATCAATTTTAAGGATTATAATTCCATAAAATTGGTATATTTACGGAGTTATTGCTTCGACCCTGTACGTCCTTCACGCCTCTCCGCCTTGTAAAAATCCCCCCTCCATATATGATCGTGGTTACCCATGCACCTTAAAGAAGTCAAAGGCCTGCTATCCCCAACCAACGGCATGAACATCAGCCGGGGCTGTATACACGGCTGTATCTACTGCGATGCCCGGAGCAAGTGCTACGATATGCGGCACGACTTTGAGGATGTGGAAATCAAAACAAACGCCCCCGCACTGCTGGAGGACGCCCTTAAACGCAAGCGGAAGAAGTGCATGGTGGGAACCGGCGCCATGAGCGACCCCTATATCCCCATCCCGGAGAACCTTGCCAACATCAGGGCGTGTCTGGAAATCATCGAACGGCATGGCTGCGGTCTGGCGATTCAAACCAAGTCCAATCTGATACTCCGGGACCTGGAACTTTTGATAAAGATAAATGAAAAATCGAAGTGTGTGGTTGAAACAACCCTTACCACCTACGACGAAGCTTTGTGCAAAATCATTGAACCCAATGTATGTACGACAAAGGCGCGGTTTGAAATGTTAAAGACCATGCGAGATAATGACATTAAAACTATTGTGTGGATAAGCCCCTTACTTCCCTTTATCAACGATACCGCAGAAAATCTGCGCGGTCTCTTGCAGTACTGTGTTGAAGCAAAGGTCTATGGCATCATCAATTTTGGTATAGGCCTAACCTTGCGCGAAGGGGACCGGGAGTATTACTACCAAAAACTGGACGAGCACTTTCCCGGTTTAAAACAGCGGTATCAACAGAAATACGGTAACAGTTATCAGCTTATGAGCGATAACAATGCTGCACTGATGCATGAGTTTTATACGGTCTGCGATAAGTACGATATAGTATATGGCCCTGAAAAACTATTCGGCTATATGCGTACCTATGATAAACATGAGGCAATACAGTTTGATTTGTTTGGCGCATATTAACTACTTCTCTATTCGGAATTCGCGTCAAGCCAGTCGCGTAGGATCGGCTTTCAATAGCGGCGTTTGAAAGGCTCCGGGGCAGATGAGGCAATAGCTTGCGGAACCGCGTCAGCTCCCCCAGGATAGCATTTTAAGAACGCCCCACAGCCTGAAAGGGTTGGGGGCGTTCTTTGTATAAAGTACATCAAGAGTGTCCGTTACCACCGGGTGTATCATCGTCACCAAACAGACCCCGTTCTGCCGCCGGACTACGGTCCGCCTTTTCTGCATCACCGCCAACACCATCATCTGCTTCTAACGAACCTTCCGTGTCCGATAAACCCGGAAGATCCGGCGATTCAGAAGAAACCGCCCCCTGCTGCGGAACCGATTCCTCCTCTTTCACGATACGGTCTACGCCAATCACGAAGTCGGGCTTTTCGATACTGAGGATACGCACACCCTGGGCGGAGCGGCCCATCACCCGGATACCTACCACTTTGAGCTTGATGGACTTGCCCTGGCTGGTGATGCACATGATCTCCTCGTTATCCAGCACGTTGACACAGCCCACCAGTTCGCCGGTTTTTTCGCTTACCGTGTAGATTTTCTGGCCCCGTGTGCCCCGTCC
>BNVD01000070.1 GCA_025997835.1 Spirochaetia bacterium | reverse complement strand
CGTTGTGTTCTTCGGTTTTTTGCTGGATTATTGAGGTGTTCCAAAGGCATGAACCAATTCCTTCCACTCCCCCCCCTTTATTCTTTTATTTTTTTAAGCATTTTTTTTCACATAAAGGGGGAAAAACATTATTTACCCCGTTCCGGATACCACCTTTCCGAATAAGTACACTTTTCCCCCCCCCCCCCCCCCCCCCCATCACGTAATTCCTTATACTACAACAAGTTACGCAAGAATAGCTCCGCTCTTTTTACGCGAAAATATGGCATATCTCCCACTCCGCGGGACGGTTTTTTGGGGGCTGAAGCTCCGTCACGGGTTGACTCACGTTCCACTTCCACGGCATAGGTCTCGTCATGCGGTCCAGAGGGATAGTGTGTTTTTTAGTAAGGCTTATACGCCGTCCGTTGGGCGGCTGTGGACCGGCAGGTCCGAAGACGGTGGGTGGCGGACCATACAGACCAAAGGACTGTTCAGACCAGAGGACTGTTCAGACCAAAGGTCTGGGTCCAATGTCTGCCGGGTAGATAGAGCGCCGCTTCCGTGTGTTACACGGAGGCGGCGCGAATTAAAGGAGTTATGTGCAATAAAGAAATTTTTGCAAAACCAAACGTAACTTCAAAATATTTTAGGAGGTAGTTTATGAAAACTACAAAAAACTGGAGCAAGGCTTTCGGCAGGAAGACCATGCCCCTGGCGGGAATGGCAGCGATAGCAACGTTAGTTGCCATGCTGGCATTCGGATTGGTCCTTGTGGGGTGTTCCACAGATGATGACGACAGCGGCGGTGCGTATGACGGGACATACACCAATGCCAATGGGAGTCAAGAACTTGTCATTTCGGGCAGTAATTTCACAGTGTCTATGAAGCTGGATGGCACCAATCTTGTGGTGGTGGCAAAAGGCACATTTGTGGTTTCAGGCGAAAATGTTACAACTACTACCATAACTCATATGATGGACGACTCTGGAATACTGAAGGAGTTGAACCCTGCACAGATTGGAATCAGCACAATTTCGGCAGACGGTAAAACAATTACTTACGATGGCACGGCTTACACTAAACAATAAAGATTTTCTATTTGTTTTACCGAAAAACAAATAGGGACGGTTTATCAGGTGTAATGGAAACGCCGCCATTAGGCGGCGCGTTTAAAAAAAAGACCACCCGTTGCGCGTCCATGTGCGGCGGGTGGTCTTTTGCGTCCTAATGCAATTATCACGAAAAGGTGTACACTGACTTTGATATCACAGATCAGGTACGTTATCTTATTTATTTTTGGCAATAAGCACCATTAACAACGCGATGTCCCCCTGCCGCACCCCCGGTATCCGGGCCGCCTGGCCCAGGGTGAGGGGCCGCACCGCTTTCAGTTTTTCCTTTGATTCCGCAGAAAGGCCGTTGATGGCGGCGTAATCCAAATCACGGTCCAGTTTGATGGCGTCCATTTTGGCGGTGCGGGCGGCGGCCCGCTGTTCCTTTTCAATGTACCCTGCGTATTTAATGTCCAGCACTGCCCGCTCATACCACTCCGCAGGATAGCCCGCCAATTCCGGCGCATAGGGAAAAATATCCGCGCGGGTGACCGCAGCATTGGTGAGGGCCCGCGCCAGGGTGTCCCCGGCGTGGGGGCGCAGCGGTACTGCTGACTGCGGGTCCGCAGTAACACTACGTTCCTGCTCCGCAGTTCCTGGGACTTTCCTGTTCCGCAGCAGTTCCTGTATCGCTTCCAGAGCTGCGGTCTTTCGTTCAAACCGCTCCCACCGTTCACCGCTCACCAGCCCAAGCGTCCGGCCTTTGGGGGTAAGCCGGGTATCCGCCGTGTCGTGGCGCAGTACCAGCCGGTGTTCCGCACGGCTCGTGAACATCCGGTAGGGCTCTTTCGTTCCCAGCGTGGTAAGGTCGTCCACCAGTACCCCAATGTAGGCTTCGGCGCGACCCAGCACCAGCGGCGGCTCTCCCCGGAGTTTCATCGCCGCGTTGATCCCGGCCATGAGCCCCTGGGCCGCCGCTTCCTCGTAGCCCGAACTGCCGTTGGTCTGCCCCGCCACAAACAGCGCGGAGAGCCGCTTGGATTCCAGCGTAGGGTAGAGGTCCAGCGGATCAAGGTAATCGTATTCCACCGCGTAGGCGGGCCGCACGATCCGTGCTGCCTCAAGTCCGGGAATACTGTGGATGAACGCCTCCTGCACATCTTCAGGCAGGGAACTGGACGCGCCGTTCATGTAGACCTCGTTGGTGTCCAACCCTTCGGGTTCGATAAAAATATGATGCCGATCCCGTTCGGGAAAGCGCACCACCTTATCCTCAATCGAAGGACAGTACCGGGGACCGGCACCGGTAATCTTGCCGCCGTAGAGCGGCGAGCGGTGGATATTCGCCCGGATAATCTCGTGGGTCGCAGGCGTAGTGTAAGTGATCCAACACGGAAGCTGTGGGCGGTCAATGACGCTCCCCGGTTCCCGGTCGAAGGAAAAGGCCGCCGGTTCTTCGCCGTCCTGTTTTTCCATCCGTCCATAATCCACCGAGTTCCCCGCAATCCGCGCCGGCGTCCCGGTCTTGAGCCGCCCCACCGGAAACCCCCGCCGTCTGAGGCTCGCCCCCAGTCCCAGCGCCGCCTCCTCTCCCAATCGCCCCTGGGCCGCATCGTACTCACCAATAAATATCTTTCCTTCCATAAAAGTGCCCGTCGCCAGAATCACGGTCCGCGCCCCGATACGCTGCCCTCGCCGGGTTAGCACACCCACTACCCGCGTATTATCCCCGGACA
Organism: Spirochaetia bacterium; assembly: GCA_025997835.1. GTDB lineage: Bacteria > Spirochaetota > Spirochaetia > Treponematales > Breznakiellaceae > BNVD01. The sequence continues at coordinate 7,182 of BNVD01000070.1, read as the reverse complement.
CGATCAAATCAATCACCGTATCCATAAAAATCGAAACCCCCGCCTGGGCCTCCACCGCACTACGGGCCGCCGTCTGATACGCCTGTTTGTCCGCCTGCGCCCGCGGCGCCTGAACCGCCGGACCCCGTGACTTGTTCAGTACGCGATACTGAATCATCACCGCGTCGATGAGCTTCCCCATCTCGCCCCCCAGGGCGTCCACCTCCCGGACCAGATTCCCCTTGGAAAGCCCCCCCACTGCAGGATTGCAGGAAAGCGCACCGATCCGGTCAGGATTTTGCGTGACAAGCAGCACCGAAAAGCCAAGCCGCGCCACAGCAAGAGAGGCTTCAATCCCCGCATGGCCGCCGCCAACTACAATACAGTCGTAATCCATGAGAAAAAAATTAGAGTATAATGATGATTCTGACAATAGAGCCAGCGCCAGCAATTCAAAGTATGAAGGAGCAGAGTTGAAAACGGATACCAAAAAACGTAACTTGGGGTCCTGTCCGCTAAAAAACATGGGACCTCCCGGAGGTTCCCCCCATGTTTTTTAGCGGCCACCCCCTGTTACCATTAGTGGGTATCCGTTTTCACCTTTTCTGGCCATTGAATTGCTACGCCAGTGCTGCAAGGAAAAACATCTTCCCCGGACCTACTGCTCCAACGACAAAGGCAGGCGGTGCGGCGGACTCGCCCAGCAACTGCACGCGACAGCGTGTCCCTCCAGCAAATTTAGCACAGGCGTGGACCCCAGTGAATACCATAGCACCCACTAAGGGGCAGCCTCTCTTTAGAGAGGCTGAGGGTCCCCTCCCCGAGACATCAGACCTACTGGTCTGCTGACAACCTACAGAAAACCTTGAACGTCTCAGCCGATCAAGCGAATCCTTCAGAGAGAAAACGCGCCTGGTTCGAACAAAATTGTTACCATCCTTGGCTCGGGCGTGGGGACCCACGGCCAACCTAAAGGTTGACCGTCCGTTACTCGGTACTGTAGTTTTCGCTAGGGTCCACGCCTATGCTAAGTTTTCTGGTAGACACGCTATGCGTGCAATTGCTGGGCGTGCCCGTCGCACCGCCTGTATATGCCGACATATGTGTTTCTTTTAAATTGCGAACCGGCTACTTCCCGACACAAAACGTACTGAACATGGCATCCAGGATGTCGGCGGTAGAGACTTCGCCGGTGATTTCCCCCAGACTGTTCACCCCTTCCCGTAGTAGGGGAGCGATGAGGTCCAGGGGTTCACCCTTTTCTGCCAGAGCGAGGGCTTCCTGTACCGCAGAGGCCGCGGCATCGATAAGCTCTTTCTGCCGGGCCGTTCCCGGCGCCGCACCGCTTCTCCCCGCAGTGTTTCGGCTGTGTTCGTACTGTCCGTTTTCCGCAGACCAGCGGTCCGACAGTGCCGACGCAATAGCCGCAGTAAGGGCGGGAATTCCGGTGTTTGTTTTACAACTAATTCCGGTGAGATGCTCCCCGCAAGATGCTGCGGACCTCCTGTCCGTGGACCTCCTGTCTGCAGACCTCCTGTCGGCGGACAGGAGGTCTGCGGCAATATCAACCTTGTTCCACACGGTGATGATTGCCGGGCCTTCCCGCTTCCCGGTCGCCGCGGTCTCCGGGTAGTCCCGGAAAAACGTCTGGTCCTCAACGGTGATCCCCGCACTGCCGTCTATCATATACAGCACCAGATCCGCCTGTGCCAACAGTTCCCGGCTCCGCCGTATACCAATCTGTTCAACCAGATCCACCGTGTTTGTTTGTTCCGGCACACCCCTAAGGCCTGCGGTATCCGCCAGCCGGATGGGGATGCCTTCAATCACTATCCAGGACTCGATCCAGTCCCGTGTGGTACCGGGAATATCCGTAACGATGGACCGTTCCTCTTTGACAAGCAAATTAAAGAGGCTCGATTTACCGGCGTTGGGCCGCCCGGCGATAACCACCAGCGCCCCATCCTGATAGAGCCGTTCCCGGCGGTAGGACACCGATAGTACGCGGAGCCGGGTCAGGGCCGCTTCCGCCAATGCCCTGCCGGGGAGTCTCCCCTTTTCTTCGTCATTCACGGCGTGAGCGGTACAAACACGGTCATGGGGCGGCGCGGCCTCTTCTTCGGAATAATCCAGATACAGCTCGGTTTCGGCGAGAACCTGTACCAACAGTTCTTTGACCGCCTGAATCTCCTGTTCCAGGACGCCGGAAAGCCGCCCTACTGCGTGTTCCCGGCCCAGGTCGGTTTTGGCGGATACGATCTCCATCACCGATTCTGCGCGGGTCAGGTCCAGCTTGCCGTTCATGAACGCGCGGAAGGTGAATTCCCCCGGCAGGGCGTCCCGGAAGCCCGCCGCTTTCAACGCGCCCATCACCGCCTTTGCGGCGGCAATGCCTCCGTGACAGGAAATATCCGCGCCGTCTTCTCCGGTATAACTGTGGGGGCCGCGGTACACCGAAATCAACACTTCATCGATTTTACTGCGGGGCGCCGCATTGGCAGGGGGGCCAAGTATCCACCCGTGGACTACGGTGTTTCCCGCCGTGTTGAGGAGTTTTTCCGGCTGCGAAAACACTGTTGCGGTTAGATCCACAGCCATCGTTCCCGATGTTCTGATTATCGCCAGGGCGCTCTCCCCCAGGGGGGTTGCAAACGCCGCAACAGGATCACTGTTTCCGTAAACCGCTTTATCCATCGGACATCCTGTCCGTAGACCTCCTGTCTGTAGACATCCTGTCCGTAGACATCCTGTCTGCCAGGCCTATCCTGCAAAACACCAGGGGCGCTCCGGCGGCGGCCCAGAGCCCTAACGCCCCGTAGCGCAGGAAGCGGCCAAGTTCGTAGTAGGGGGATGCGGCTCCCCAGACCGGCAGCGCCGCCAACAGCGAACCTTCACCGGGAAGGAGGAACTTCAAAACGGTATAGATCAGCGCCATACCCGCCATGCCCGTACCATACCGGGCAATCAGTATGAATCCGCCGGGCCGTTTCCCCCGAACCTGCGCCGATGCCGAAAAGCGAATATGGGCGATCATCAAACTGTACCCCGCACAGAAGCCTAAAAATAGGCCCCCCAAATTTGAGCCCGCACCGGAACCGTTCATCAGCAGGGCGATGATCGCCGCAGTGATCATCTGGAACCGCGTTCCCCCGGCGGAAAGAAGCGTTTCAAGGCGGCTGCCGAAAACAGCATACAGTACCAGCAGGGTGCCTCCCAACAGCCAGCCCGCAAGGATGTCGGTGGGGAAGTGGAGGCCCAGGTAGAGCCGGGTAAAGGCGATGATCAGAATGAACAGTACCGCTGCGAGACGCAGTATTGCTGTTTTTTCGGTCCGCTTGCCCGCCCAGGATGCAAACGCGCTCCAAAAAACAAGGGACTGTTGTGCGTGGCCCGAAGGAATCCCGTAGGTGGGTTCAAAGCCCCGGCCTACTGAAGGGTCCAGGTTGTAGGGCCGCGGCTGTTTCAGCAGATTTTTGAAGAACCCGTTCACCCAGGTGGAAAGCAAGATCAGGACACAAAAGCGGGCGCCCTGTTTTTCATTCACACACCAAAAGATAAAGAGGAGTACCGGAATATAAAACAGTTCCGTTCCCAGGCCGGTTAGAAAACGTATAATCGCTGTCAGGGCGGGCTGTTCAATGGTTTGAATCCCCTTGATAAGCTCAATGCCCCACCAATACAGGCTGTACAGCGGCGAAGGATCCGCCGCCTGAATGATCCCCATGGTCCCGTTATTCATACTGTCAGCTTATTGATATGCGCCATACCGATCAAGCCTGCGCCCGGAACGCGCACACCGCGAGTCACTCAAAACCCCTCGTAGAAGGTTGCCCGAAAGCGATTTATCACCGCCGCCTGATCCTTGGGCGCCGTCTGAAAATCGTTGGAAACTTTTTCCAGTATCGCGTTCAGTTGACTTTGCAATTCTTTCTTTTCAACAGACAGCAGTATAAAAAAATCGTAGCTATCCTCTTCACCATCATCGGAACTGAACCGTTTCAATATCCAGTAATCCGCTTCTTTGCGGACACCTGTGTAGACCGTATCCATCGCGGCCCGTACCAGGGTTTCAAAATAGCGGCCGTACTCCCGGTCCGCCTTGCCCGTCGACGCCCCGACAAACCGGGCCTGGACCCGCTTTGCAATCAGCAGGGGGGAATCCTGTACCGGGGTAAAGGCCTCAACCCATTGATTCAAGGCATCACGATTCGTCCCGGAGTTTCTGCCCACAAAGATATAGTGGTCTTCGTATTGGGGCAGGGCCTCTATGCCGGGGATCCCCTCATCAAGATACCGGCTTACCCATTCGGGGAGATCTTCCTCGGAAACCTCCGGTTTATGTTCGATAATTTGATACGGACCGCTCCACCGGTCCTCCGGGAGAACAGTGTACGGTTCAACATTGTCCGGCAGGGCGGCTTCTTTGGGTGCGGCAGCACAGGCGGCAAAGAACACCATCGCCGCACCGATCACTCGTGTAACCACGTGTACAAGCACGTACGTCAACCTGTGGGAATATGTCGTTTTTTGGTTCATCACGTTTCCAGCAGTTTGTTGCACTTCGTGCATTCCAACCTCTAAAAATCGCCTTTTGGCGATTTTTTACCCTGCAAACTGCCATCGAACCTATAGTTCGGGGAGAAGCGTATTATTCCCCGGCAGGGCGGGATACCGCCGGCGTGGATGATTCGTCCGGTTTTTTGCCGGAACTACTCGACCCGGTAGTGTCAGAGGGAAGCGGAGACGCCGCAAAGGAATTTTCCGCAACGGACCCGGTGGACGTACCTGATGGTGTGGACAGGGTGGAACCGGCGGACGAAGACGATGTGGACAGCGCAGACCCGGCGGACGAAGACGGTGTGGACTAGGGAGCTTCGGCGGACCACGACGGTGTTGACCGCGCAGACCCGGCGGACGTACCGGACGATGTAGATAGTGCGGACCCGGCGGACGTACCGGACGATGTAGATAGCGCGGACCCGGCGGATGACGAAGACGGTGTGGACAACGCGGACCCGGCGGACGTACCGGACGATGTAGATAGCGCGGACCCGGCGGATGACGAAGACGGCGTGGACAACGCAGACCCGGCGGACGTATCGGACCGGAGGTCCGTAGACCGGAGGTCCGTGGACCCTGAAGAAGACGGTACGGACAGGGCGGAGGAATTCTGGTTTGCAGACGCGGCCGGTACACCGGACCCAAGGTCCGTAGAAGACCCGATGGCAGATGATGCAGAGCCGGAGGCAGTTGCTGCGGGAAGTACCGCCGGAACCAGATCCCCTGTCCAGGATAATTCTGTTTGCGGAATGTCTATTTCTCCGTTGGCGGCATCGGCAACCTTGTCGGCGTTGTTTGCGATAAAGATAACCGTTAGCTCATTCAAAATCGCGGTAAACTCCGGTTGGTCAGCCACCGCAGGTATACGCTCCGGCGCCGCATCCTCATCTATTGCGGTTCCGGTATTCTCAAGGATTTTTTCCTGCTTAACCGCTTCTTCCGTTGTCCCGTTTTTCGTATCAACGCCGCGCTTCGCAGGGAGCTTTACCGGAAGTACCGGTTCTTTCTCCCCCGGCGCCCGCAGCATTTCCCGGGGAACCTGCCGGGGAATACCCGCCCCAAGGCGGAATTTTCCATCCCCGCTCAGGGTACCGGGAAGGGGAATCCCCGCTTTTCCAAAGGCGATATTCGCCGGGGATACACCAAGCCCTGCACGGAAAAGGTTGTTTTTGTCAAGATTAAAGGCAATTACCGCAGTAACTATCGTATCATCAGCGTAGTTTTCAAGAACCAGCCGTTCTGTCAGTCCCACCTTTCCCAGCGCATAGGTCAGGATCAGGGTGTTTTCGCTCCAGGATAAATCCAAATCCACCGTGAGGCTGGCGGGATCCGCAGTCCGCCGAAGCGAAGATTTGGGAGGGATGTTCAGCGCCAGGGAACCGCTAAAAACAATCCCCTCGGCAAGTGGGGTAAAACGGAACCTAAGCTGCCAGTTCCCCGTGCCGATACCTGCTGATTTATCATCTGCCGGGCGGGTAAAGAGCGGGCCGGGGATGGTGTACCCATGGGATGCCCCGATTCCCAGTCCATACAGTTCACCCTGGGGCAGCCATTGAACCGCTTTGGTATCGGGCAGTAATGCCTTTTTTGCGTCCCCGGCGAATTGGGAGTCCTGAAGATTGCCCCATAATTGATACCACCGGACCGGCTCATCGGGCTTTCGCTCCGCGTTAACCGGCTCCTTCTTTTTCACTTTTGCCGCCACCGGCAAGGACAATACCTTCTTTATACTGGTATAACTCCGCCCCACATCCAGGGGTTCGAAAGGGAACATCTCCGCTTTAAGCACCTGAAACCCGCTCTGCTCAGGTGTTGTCCACAAAAGCCGTCCGGCCCCTTCGGATACCAGCCCTTCACCGATACGGTTTTTTCCATTGTACCAAATCAAATAGGGATTCAACCGTTCATCCGCTTTTACCAGGGTTTCCAGCATAATAACGATCCCCGGCGGGAGAATGTTGGAACCATCGGAAACGCTGGGCCGGTAGGTTTGAATATCCCCCATGACAAACTGGGCATCCGCCAGATAAAAGACCGGTTTTTCGGTGCGGTTCAGGACTTCCCCGGAGGCCAACACCTGAAAAACCAGAATATACTGACCGATTTCCAGATCCTCCGGGAAGATCAGGGGGGGAAGCTCCTGTTCCAGCCGGGAAACATACACCATGGCCGCGTCATTCGGAAGCGGCTGGGCATCGGTAACGCTTTGTTTTTCCCGAATCTGGTAAACAACCTCGGAGGATCCGCCTGCGGCTTTCGAGTCGGCGGCAGTGGTTGTATCCGTTGCAGTGGTGGATTTCCCGGTACTGGAAGTTGAACCGGCCGTTCCGGTCCCGGTAGTGCCATTCGTTGTCGTTCCAGTCCCGGTAGTGCCATTCGTCGTTGTTCCGGTCCCGGTAGTGCCATTCGTTGTCGTTCCGGTTCCGCTACCGGTAGTGCCACTCGTTGTTGTTCCAGTCCCGGTAGTGCCATTCGTCGTCGTTCCGGTCCCGTTGCCGGTAGTGCCATTCGTTGTCGTTCCAGTCCCGGTAGTGCCATTCGTCGTTGTTCCGGTTCCGGTAGTGCCATTCGTTGTCGTTCCGGTCCCGGTTCCGGTAGTGCCACTCGTTGTCGTTCCGGTTCCGGGACCGGAACGACAACGAA
>BNVD01000069.1 GCA_025997835.1 Spirochaetia bacterium | reverse complement strand
AACCTGCATTACGAAAATCGCTGACGGTGGATCAGGGACATGAAAACAGCGAACACCGGACCTTGACGGAAAACCTGGGGATTGCTGTTTACTTTTGCCATCCCCATTCGCCCTGGGAAAAGGGTACCTGTGAAAACACCAATTATTTAATCCGGGATATGCTGTACCCCATTAATGATTTCAGGGAATTAACCCAGCGGGACGTTTCAAGGATAGCAAGATTACTCAACGAACGTCCGCGGCAGACACTTGACTTTAAAACACCCAAAGAGGTATTCTCTCAATTGCGCTAGGAATTTCCGAGTGCCTATCAATATGCCATCTGATCCAGTCAGGTTTATAAAAATCCGGTTTTTGTGCTCTTTGCCATAATTATTATCTATTATGTTTATCATGGAGTGATGGATCAAAAAAATTTCTATAGAAACAGCCAATATAAAATATGTGTAAAGGGAAGTCTGCCTCCGATAAAAGCCCACACAAAAAAACTGCCGTCCCTCCCTGCGGAAAAACGGCAGCCATATCATAAAACGCCCCTCATCGGGACGCATAAGCGCGGGAACAGGATTATGGTTCCCGCGAATAATTCAGCATATATGATACGCGGACGGAATGCAATACCCTCGTCCGCATCTACCACAATCCCTATCATTTAACCTCTAACTACCGCACCACCTGTACCTGTTTTACTGCCAGCTCTACCGCCTGTTTCAGTTCCGACACTGAATCGTGCTTGAGGACTACCAGCCGGTAAATTGCTGACTCGATCAGGCCGTAGAGGAGATCGTCAGCAGCGCGGACATTCATCGGTACAATTTCACCGGCGCGGATGCCTTCAATTACCATGGATGCCAGAATGTGGCGCATACGCAGGGTTCGCCGTTGTATCTGGCTGTCCGGGTCGCCATTGTTTCTGGCAACGTACAACATGTAGTCCAGAGTGATCAGCAGGAGCCGGCGATTCTCTTCCAAAAGGTCGATGATGTACGACAGAACCCGGCTGATCTTTTCCACAATGTTGATGTCCCGGTTTTTGCGGACATCGAGAATAATGCGTTCAACTTTTCCCATAAACTGTTTTATCGAAAAATTGAATAGGTCTTTTTTATTTTTGAAATAGATGTACAGGGTCGTCCGGGTGATACCGCAGCGGTCGGCGATTTTCTGAATCGTTACATCCTCGAATCCTTCATCAACAAACACATCCAGCGCTTTCTCCAAAATTTCCCGCCGCCGCTTGTCATGCTCTACCACGATAGACATACTGTTCGCTCCCTACAGTGTTTAATTAAAAGGTTTGTTCGACAACCAACCGGGTGTCGGACAAATCTAAAGATTCTCGTATTGATAAAAATAGGCACGGATCGCTCCGTTGGTAATTTCCCGGCAGGAACTCGCCTTTTTTCCAAAGTGTGATTCAAAGCCGGGGTGATCGGTAATCACCGCGAGCTTCCAGCCGGGGAAGTTCCGGTCCAGCGCCGTCATTTTCTGATAGGCGGCCTCCGCATCCTCTGGCTCCCCCAGCCGTATCCCATAGGGCGGATTGGTGATGATGTACCCCGTCTCGTCCGCGGTGCCCGGCACAGACCTCTGGTCTGAGGTGTCCGCGGTTCCCGGCGCTTTCAGAACTTGTTCTGTGGCGTCCTCCATGGCGCAGAGCCGCAGGTTCGGCAGAGCCGCCCGTACTTCACCGGGGAGGTCCGCTTCGGTCCGTATGCCCCGGCCCGGTCCGCCCGGTGCGGCAACGCCCTTTCCCGCTGCCAGTTCGTAGGCCCGGATCATGTTGGACTTGGCGATGGAGACCGCCCTGGTATCGGCATCGCTGCCGTAAATGCGGATGGTCCGGGTAAAATCAACCTGCTTCAAAAAGGCCTCCCGGACACTCCGTTCAATGCCGTGGTCGGCGGGGACCAGGGCCGACAGGGCAAAGGTGCGGCCCAGCCCCGGAGCCATGTCCCATGCGTACATGGCCGCCTCAATGACGATGGTGCCGGAACCGCAGAAGGGGTCATAAAGGGGGAACTTCCGCCGCCAGTTCGCCAGAAAGAGCAGTGCCGCCGCCGTAGTTTCCCGCAGCGGCGCGATGCCCCCCTCGATGCGGTAGCCCCGCTTGAACAGGGGCTCCCCGGCCAGATCCAGCAGCGCCGACACCTGATCCTTTTCAACATAGACCCGCAGTTCCGCCGTGAGTCCCCGGTCGGGCAGCCGGGCGCAGTGATACGCTTTACACAGCCGTTCCGCCGCGGCCTTGTGGACCACCCCCTGAATGCTGGTGACCCCCCGTAGTTTGGACCGGTTGGTCCGCACCTTATCCACCACCAGGCCCATGCCCGCGGGGATGAAGCATTCCCAGGGTACGGCGCGGATGCCTTCAAACAGGGCGTCAAAGTCTTCGGCGGGAAACACGGCGGCCTCCCAGAGTACCCGGTCCGCCGCCCGCAGGCCCATGAGCGCCCGGTAACAGCCGGTGATATCCGCCTTAAACCGCACCCGGCCAAACCCGGTGTCCACGATGGGCAAATCGAGCTTCTTCAACTCATTTGAAACTACCCGTTCCGCACCGACTCCGCAGAGGGCAACCATAGTCCATAGGTCTGCAGAGCGGAGGTTTACAGACCTTTGGTCTGATGTTTCTGTCATTTGTGTAAGTCTAGCATAAAATGTTTTTTTGACATAGCGGGGTGTTATGTCTTAATGATTCTTCAAGATGGATAATCTGGCATATACAGGCGGTGCGGCGGGCAGCCCCCCGCCCGAGCCAAGGATGACAACAATATTTCTCGAACAAGGCGCGTTTGCTCTCTGAGGGATTTGGTTTACTGGCTAAGACGTTTTAAACGTTTTTATTAGGTTGTCAGCAGACCAGTAGGTCTGATGTCTCGGGGAGGGGCCACCCGCCACGCCGCCTGCCTTTACCGGGTATATGATTTAACATTAGACCTTGGAGTGAGGAATAACATCATCAATAAATAAGAAGAATAATGAACCTCGAAGTAAAAGAAGTCGAAGAAGGAAGGAAAAAAGAGGGGTTTTCCTTCCTTCTTCGACTTCTTCGACTTTGCGGTAAAAACTCTTAAGTTGACGATGTTGGGTGGGGGAGAGATTTTTAGGTGGTTTTACGCGGTTAAATAGGGCTTTGCTGTATTACGTTTTAATCCAGGTAAGTTCATGTTTATTGTGATAGAGATGCACTACCTTGCTGCCGGGGATCGCCGCGAACCGGCTGGCCGTATCGAACCACTGGTTGGAATTACCGGATTCGCCAACGCTGACGGGCACCTCATCAGCACTTACTGTACTCTCGCCGCCAGATACTCTGTCGCCGATCACGGTACTGGCGTTGTTGACGGCGCCTTGCATTTTTATTGTGCAGACAAAATTCCGGCACAGGCCCGATGCGAGCCACTTTTCGATCCAGGCGTAGAGCCGGGCGGGATAGCAGATTACATCGCAGAACAGCCAGTCTACCGGGCCTATGTCTTCGGGGTTCAGGGTGAAGGCGTCGTGTTTGATAAAACTGACCCCCGGCATGGACAGGACCCGGTCCTCCAGCGGAGCCCGATCCACCGCGATTACCTCCGCTCCCAGCTTGGCCAGCGCCCAGGTCCAGCCGCCGGGACTGGCTCCGGCGTCCAGGCAGCGCTGTCCCGGACCGGGCCATTTCCGGCTGAGGACCAGCGCTTCCCACAGTTTGAGGTAGGCCCGGCTGGGGGGGCCCTCCTTGTCCTCCTCGAACTCGATCACTCCATTGGGGAAGGGGCTGGCGCACCGGGCGGAGGCGATCATGGTGTGGGCATCGAGCAGGGTCCAGCTCCCCATGGGGAGATCCGGCAAGAGCCAGGGAAAGGTGCGGCGTTTTACGGGGAGGGATGGCAGCTTTTCGGCAATCAATGCCCCACGGCGGAATTGGGTGAACAGCGCGGGAGCCCAGTTGCGCTGGATAGTACGCAGGGCGGCGGCGGCTTCGGAAATAGACTCAAATTCAAGGCGGAAAGGCTCAAGCCAGACATTGCGAGTCCAGAACGGCGGCACGGAGGGCGCCGTATCATCATCAACATAGTACAAAGCAGGATGTTGGGACGGCTTGCGAGCAAATGCGGCGTTCCCCGAGTTCCCGGTATCCACATCAGCCTGACAATCGCCCCAAGCCTCATTCCAGCGGCCCAATTCCCAGCGCAGGTGATCCTCAAACCCCGGTACCGCCTGAAACACCCGGCCCGCGAGAGGGACGACGCTCATCGCGCATCCGCCGGATGTTGGTTTAAATGGGTGGGGTATCTCACACTTTTCCGTTCATTGGGCATACGGCCTATATGATGGTTGATGGATAGAGCGGCGTCAATGGCGATTGAATAGAGCCGTTCTGCTGGATACATGGCTGAGTGGGTCTTTAATCAGGGGTTTTCTTTGGGATTGCCGATCTTTGGAGTGTTTTCCTGATGAGATACAAGAATATTGTACTTATTCTTTACCATTTCGGTAAACAGTTCTTTTTTTAACACCGCAAACTGTTCCTCAACCTCCATACCCACCTCAACCATCATTTCCAGAAAGATATTCAGTGGTATGCGGTTAAAATACTTCTGCCGGACCGCCTCAACCCGCTTCCTAAAGTCAGGCTCCACCCGAATAGTGAGGTTTTCAGTTTTTCCGTCTTTCAAAATAGCCATAGAGTCCTTCTTAATGTATACACCCAAAGAATAGACCTTACTATATGGAAGATATGATAGTTATTTTATGAAATTTGTAGTATATCAATATAATTGCTTGACAATATAAAATATTGTATGTTATTGTAAGTTAATCATGGACGATGACCTCTTTTCCATACAGATAGAGCCAGAGTTTAGAGAGAAGCTGGCGGCTATGGCACGGGTGGAACGGCGGAGCCTGGAGGAACAAGCCGTATACCTTGTGGAAAGCGGGGTACGGCTGCTTGAGGGGTGGGGAGTCACTGAGCCGGTGGGGGTCTGTGCAGGATGACACAGGGTAAGGGGCGTTATGCGGGGGCGGCGGAAAGGGTCCGATGCCTCTGCCTGAAGATATATACAGCGCTGAGGCCGTGTGTTACACGAAGACAGAGCGTATAAATGGGGTTATGGCGCTATCGTTGACAGCGCTATTCGGCATACCTCAAAAAAAATATTTGGAGGTAGTTTATGAAAACTACAAAAAACTGGCGCAGGACTTCTGGCAGGAAGACCATGCTCCTTGCGGGAATGGCAGTAAATGCAATGTTAGTTGCGGTGCTGGCATTCGGATTGGTTCTGACGGGTTGCCCGACAGATGCGGACGATGTGAAGGAAGAAGCAAGGACCGATCCGGTACTCGGTGAAACCTTCGAGATCAAAGGAACCATATATGGGGAATTATGGAGTGATAGCGGCGTTTCGTATACGCCGTTAACAAACGTTACTACTGTTACGGTGAGTGGACCATTCAGCACCGCACCCACAGCAACGGTTACCGGCGGCAGTAATTTCTCTGTTACAATTCCAACGGCAGTTTCATATCAGTTGCAGACAGCAACAAAAGAATTACTCCGTATGCAGTTCGACCTAAGTAATTCAGAAAAAATAACTACCCTACAACCTGCTGATGCAAAGTTCGGCCGGTTAGAGCTTTCTGCAACAGCACCGGGGTATAGCACATATTTCCGGTTGGGTATTGCTTCTGGCAGTGGAACTGAAGAAAACTATACTGAAAGTAGTACACGGTATAGTTATGTCTATGTTGATAAAGACGTAACTATCAAAGGTTCTGATCGGATACAGGGTGAACCTGTCGAAAATGGTGTAACATATGCCTATGATGACTCTATTACCGTTGATCTTTCACTTAAAGCAGGCTGGAACGTTGTCGAACGATCAAACTCGGATAGCGGGAAAAAAATATCCGCCACAAGAGAGGAGAGCAAAGGAACTACGACATACTCGGTAAAGGGTGTTCGGGAAAGTGCGAAGTGGTCTTTATATCCGAGGGAAAATTGATTAAAGCACCCATGTAGTAAAACGCACGGCGTCCGTGCGCCGTGCGTTTCGTGGATGCAAAAAACGGCATAAAGGAGTTAGGTGCCATTTTTTCTGAATCTCTTTATTAAAAAAATGCATATTTTACTTGACTAACTTAGCCAAATAAAGCATATTAAAAGTATGAGAACTTTACAGTTGGCAGAGGCAAAAAGTCATTTTTCCGCCGTCATAAAAGACGTGGAATTAGGAAATGAAATCGCAATCTCTTACGGCAAAAAAAAGGAAATGGTTGCTGTAATTATTCCTTATGGGAAATGGAAAAAAGCGCAAAAAAGAGAGTTGGGCACTTTGGAAGGGCGTGGGTCAGTAACATTTGCCGAGGATTGGTATATGACCGCTGAGGAGTTGTGCAAGGCGTGAGATACCTGCTTGACACTCATATTTTACTGTGGTCTTTTTTTGAACCAAAACGATTATCCTCAAATGTTCAAGCAGTTTTGTTGGACGAAGAAAATGTCATTTATTACAGTCCAATCAGTTTGTGGGAAATATCGATAAAATACTCATTAGGGAAATTAAATCTGAAGGGATTAACGCCAGAAGAGTTTTACGATGAATTGGATGCTAGTTGCTATTTATGTCACGATATAGAAAATCGTGATATAGTATCAAATTATCATTTGCCGTTCTTGCATAAAGATCCATTTGATAGATTTTTGATTTGGGAAGCATTACAAAATGGTCTTATCTTCATCACAGTCGACGAGTCAATAGACGAATATAAAAGTTTTGGATTGAAGATAGAAAAGTAGCGAGGCAAAATATACCCTACTCCCACAGCGCCGAGAGCGGCGCCGCATACAGATCCTTATCAAACCGCACCACCCTATCTCCCTGATACAAAACCACGCCCCGGACAAATTCACCCCCCAGGGTATTCTGCAAAAAACGTATGTGCTTAAAATCTTCGCTTACTACTGAAGATGAGGCCTTTACTTCTAGCGCAAGGATTCTGCCGTCCCGCCCCTCAACAATAAAATCAACTTCTTTTTTGTCGCTGGTTCTAAAATGGAAGAGTTTGCCATCATCCATAAGGGAGAGCTCTTTTCTCAACTCGGAGGCGACAAAATTTTCCAGCACAAAACCGTAAAGCTCAGGCCGCATTTTCCTGATTTCGCCGGGGCTTAGGCCCAGGATGTGGCAGAGTAGCAGGGTATCGGTAAAGTATATCTTGGGGGATTTTACGAGGCGCTTTTCCATGTTCTTAAACCAGGGCGGCAGCAGATACGTTAAAAACACTCCGTTCAGCAGCGTGTGGTACCGCTTTACTGTGGGCTGGCTTACCTTGAGGGCCAGGGACATATCGGTGTCATTTACAAGCCCTCCGACCCGGTTTGCAAGGATCGAAAGCATCCGGGGAAAAATTTCAATCCGGTCGATGTCGGAAAAGTTTTTAACATCCCGTTCCAGCAAGGTAGTAATATAATTCCTGAACCACGGTTCCTTGTTCTTAACCTCCAGGGAAACCTGGGGAAAGCTGGCTTTGGAAACAACCTTGGCTATATCCGGTTTGGAATACTGACGGCTTGTATCCGGCGGCCCCTTAAATAGTTTTTCGATAAAAGAACCGGGGCCATTTAACACCTCCGCTGCGGAAAAGGGGTTCATGGTTCTGATGTACATTCGTCCCACCAGTGCCTCCGCCAGTTTTGGTAACAGCATAATATCCGCAGAACCGGTCAAAAGAAATTTCACCTTCTTTTTTTTGCGGCGCATATCATCAATTTTTGATTTTAGGGCCAGAAACGAAAGGGGTACATGTTGAATTTCATCGAGTATGACCAATCCTTCTTCAATATCCGCAAAGGTCTGTCCGGGGGAGGCCATTTCCGCCGAGCGCAGGCTGACATCATCAAAGGAAGCGTAAATTACCTTTTTGTACTCCCCGCCAAAAGCTTCCGCAAAGGTACTCTTGCCGGTTTGTCGTCCCCCATTGATGAATACGGCTTCTATATCCTCAAAATCCCGGGCAACCAGTTCTGTAATTCTTCTTTCAATAACCGCCATCGTAAACCTCCTCTTGCAAATCTAACACCAGTCTTTAAGAAAATATAACACGTGACATTGATATTTGCAAGAAGCATTTTGATTGCGTTTTTATACCCCGGGGCTTTTGACCGTAAAGGTACTTGCCGGACACCGCCAATTCGTCTATCCTATCCCTAACTTTGAGCCATACGGGAGTAACCCATGACAAATAACCCCGTTGCCGCCTATCTTGCGGCAACCTCACCGGACAAGGTGAATACCAGTTTTTTAGCCTACCTCTGTAATCTGGAGCAGATCAGCCGGTCTGCCCCGGAGATTGCCGCCTCTATCGTCAAAGAGCTGGAAAACCAGCGCAAGCGGGTCAAACTCATTGCCAGCGAAAACTACTGCTCCCTTTCGGTACAGCTGGCCATGGGGAACCTCCTTACCGACAAGTACGCCGAGGGGATGCCCGCCCACCGGTTCTATGCGGGGAACGAAAACGTGGACGCCATCGAGTCCCTGGCTGCGGAGGAGGCCCGGAAGATATTCGGCGCCGAGTATGCCAATGTGCAGCCCCACTGCGGGGCGGACGCCAATATGCTGGCTTACTGGGCCATCCTCTCTACCCGCATCGAAACCCCTGCCCTCGCCGAATACGGTGAAACCAACCTCTACAAACTTACTGATGCCCAATGGGCGGAACTGCGGACTAAACTGGGGAACCAGCGGCTTTTGGGGCAGGACTACTACTCCGGGGGCCACCTGACCCACGGTTACCGGCACAATGTTTCGGGCCGGATGTTCGACGTATACGGGTATACGGTGTCCAAAGAGACGGGCCTGCTGGATTACGATGAGATTGAGAAGCAGGCGCAGGCTATCAAGCCCCTGATTCTGCTGGGGGGCTACTCCGCCTATCCCCGGAAGATCAACTTTAAGCGGCTGCGGGAAATTGCCGACCAGGTTGGGGCGGTATTTATGGTAGATATGGCACACTTTGCCGGCCTTGTGGCGGGCAAGGTCTTTACCGGGGAGTACGATCCTGTGCCTTGGGCACATGTGGTGACCACCACCACCCACAAAACCCTCCGGGGTCCGCGGGCGGGGCTGGTGCTTTCCACGGCGGAATTTGCCGACGCGCTGGACAAGGGCTGTCCGCTCACCATGGGTGGGCCCCTGCCCCACGTTATTGCGGCCAAGGCTGTGGCTTTTCGGGAAGCGGGGCGGCCGGAATTCCGGGACTATGCCCGGCATATCGTGGAAAATTCTCAAGCCCTGGCGGCATCCTGCGTCAAGAACGGCCTTGACGTCCTTACCGGGGGCACCGACAACCACCTTTTTCTGGTAAACGTCCGCAGTATCGGGCTGTCGGGCCGCCAGGCAGAAACCGCGCTCCATGAGTGTCACATCACCCTCAACCGGAACAGCCTCCCCTTCGACCCCAACGGCCCCTGGTACACCTCAGGTCTGCGTATCGGTACGGCGGCGACCGCCACCCTGGGCATGGGTACGGCTGAAATGGAAGAGCTGGGTTCGATTATCGCCTTGGTCCTCAAGGGAACCAAACCGGTCCCGGAAGCCCATGACGCCTCAAAACTGAGCAAGTCCCGGTACTTCATCGACCCAACGGTAAAGGCAGAGGCCCTCAACCGGGTTGAAAAGCTCCTTTCCCGCTTCCCGGTCTACCCTGAACTGGATTTGGGGCTGCTTAAACAAGCGTTTGTATGACCGTTGACGTATAAAGGTCATACCATTATAGTTGCACTATATATTCTTAAAACCTGTAAAGCTTTTCTTTGAGGAGAAAATTGATGAAATTAAAAGTTCGTTTAAGTTTAATCGTTATTGCCATTGTTGCAGCGGTAGTTGTGTCGATTACGGTTGTGCTGGTAAACAAAGCCAGCGCCATGCAGCGGGTGACGGCTTCCAGCCAAATGATCAACCTGACCG
>BNVD01000068.1 GCA_025997835.1 Spirochaetia bacterium | reverse complement strand
TAAAATTTTTTGTGCCGTTTTTTAACATTTTTTTAACAATCGGGTTGTATAATGGGTTTAAGGCAGGGTTGCTATGGTACATATCCTTGTAGTAGAAGACGATGAGAAACTCAGGCATATAATCTGCGCCAATTTGCGGAGTTCAGGCTATGAAAGCGTGGGCTGCGCCAGCGCCAATGCCGCACTGGACGCCATGATCGACAACACCATCGATCTGATTGTATCGGACATTATGATGCCGGGTATTGACGGCTTCAAGTTTGCCTCCATGATACGGGAGCAGGACAAGGCCATCCCGATTTTGTTTATGTCCGCCCGGGACGACATATCGGCAAAAGAAAAAGGGTTCCGTATCGGCATTGACGATTATGTGGTGAAACCCTTTGACATAAGCGAGCTTCTGCTGCGTATCGGCGCCCTGCTTCGCCGGGCAAAAATCGCCAACGAGAAGAAACTCGTTATCGGCAGCCTGACAATGGACGCCGATGAAATGACCGCGTATCTCAACGGGGAAGAAATCACGCTGACGGCAAAAGAATTTAACGTCCTCTTTAAACTGCTGTCATATCCCAAAAAGACCTTTACCCGCAACCAGCTTATGGACGAATTCTGGGGGGTGGAAACCGGCACTACACCCCGGTCGGTGGACGTGTATATCACCAAACTGCGGGACAAATTTTCCACCTGTAACGATTTTGAAATTGTTACCGTACATGGTCTGGGCTATAAGGCGGTACTACAACAAGGTCAGGCGCTGAAATGAAACAGAAAAAAGATGAACGGATTACGGTCAACCGGTATTTTAAAGACAGCGTTGCAATTTTTTGTGCGCTGGTGGTAGTGAATGGATTACACAGCGCCATAATGACCACGATACAGGAGAATGCGAACATTTCGATTCAATTTCTCATAAACGCCATGATTGGCTGGCTGGTGTTTAGCGCCCTGGTGTTGACCCTACTCTTTAACCTGTACCGGCATTACTATTTGGACCGTCCTATGCGGCGCCTGGGCGTTGCTGCAAAGAAGGTAGCTGCCGGGGATTTTGCCGTTCGTATCGCTCCTCTCCGCAAAGACGGGAAAAAAGACTATGTCGAGGTTACCTTTGACGATTTTAACGCCATGACAAATGAGCTGGCAACCATTGAGACATTAAAGACCGATTTTATCGCCAGCGTGTCCCACGAAATAAAAACACCCCTTTCGGTTATACAAAATTATGTTGACGTCTTGCAGAACGATGATTTACCGGTTGAACAGCGCAGGGAATACACCCAAACCATTATGGATGCAACACGGAAACTTTCGGCGCTGACCAGCAATATTCTGAAACTGAACAAGCTGGAACATCAGGAAATCATACCGGAAGCCGCCCCGTATAATGTGGGCGAACAAATTCGCCGCTGCGCCCTTGCCTTTGAGGAACTTTGGGAACGCAAGCATATCAGTCTTGATGCCGATTTGGACGAGATTGTTGTTCCCTATGACGAGAGCATACTGGAAATCGTGTGGAACAACCTTATTTCCAACGCCATCAAATTTACTCCCCATGGCGGTTCCATTTTTCTGACAGCGAAAGCACAAGACCGCGAGCCGCCGGGCAGCGAGTCGCCATGCGGCATGGCAGTAATTACCGTGCAGGATTCAGGGTGCGGCATGGACAGGGAAACCCAAAAACGCATATTCGACAAATTCTATCAGGGCGACACTTCCCACGCACAGGAAGGGAACGGCCTGGGGCTTGCCCTGGTTAAGCGGGCCGTTGAACTTCTGGGCGGGACGGTCAGCGTAGACAGCGAACCGGGGCAGGGGTCAACCTTTACAGTTAGTCTCAAGATATAGCCCTTTTCTTCAAAATTGTACGATTTAACAATTCCTTAACAAATTTTTGACACCCAATAATATTGGCAGCCTAAATTCAAGATGTATTCTGAATGATTTTCAGGAGCATATCAATTTTGGAGGCCTTTTATGTTGAAGAACACACCTTATCTTGCCAAGCCGTTGACGGCGCCGCTTGCGGCACTTTCTCTTTCGGTATTCCTGACACTTTCCTGTGCCGGGAATAAAGAACCATCCGAAACGGCGGTTAGTAGTACATCTGCGGTTAACAGCTCAGCTGCGATGAGCATGGATCGGCTTTATGCCGAACAGGGCCGACCGGTCAGCGTGCGGAGGCTTGAGGCGGAGGACTTTTCAGTATACCTCAAATACCCAACGGTCGTGTATGCCGCATCTGAATCAACGGCCTATTCAGGATTGAGCGATGTGGTTAGAAGCATCTCCGTTAAAGTCGGGGATAGCGTCGATGAGGATGATGTCATCGTTTCGTTTTCGGCGGATAACCAGTCCTTGCGCCAGGCAGCGCTTACCCACGAGAACGCCCTGGCTGCCTTTAACCGGTCAAGCGCCCTTTTCAGGAACAACGACATCTCCCGGCAGGAGTACGATTCGGTGCGGACCCAGTATGAAATAGCCAGGGCGAACTTTAAGGCCGCCAACAATATGGTCTATGTCAAAGCGCCCATATCGGGAACCATTACCCAGATCAACGTACACGCCACGGAAAATGTCCGGCCCGGAACGCCTCTGTTTACTGTGTCCGGCAGAAACGGTTTTGAAGCCCGCTTTTATGTAAGCGCCGCCGAAATTGACCGGATACAGGCCGGGGCGCGGGCTTTTATCAACGATCCGGCGCAGAAGATCGAAGGGCGCGTAACGCAGATTTCCCTTACCATGGACAGCCAGAAACAGGCGTTTCCCGTAACCGCTTTTTTCGAGACCGCGAGCAACAGGCTGGTCAGCGGTATGGGCGTTGACCTTTCGGTGGAAACCTACCGCAACGAAAAGGCGATAATCCTTTCCCGAAGCGAATTGCTGGAAACCGCCGAAGGCTATACCGCTTTTGTGGCAAAAGAAAACACCGCCCGCAGGATTGTCGTTCAGACAGGACATGAGCGGGGTCTCCGTCTTGAGATTTCAGGCGGCCTTGCGGAAGGCGATCTGCTCATCAGCGAGGGAGCACAGCATCTTGCGCCGGATACAAAGATCAATGTGGTTACGGAACCCGTCCTTTTAGCCGCAGCGATTAAATGAGGGAGGCGTGAAGGGGGGGCGTGCCCGCCGGCTACAGCCCCCCTTCGGGAACGGTGTTTTATAGCTGGTGGAGGCGGTTTGACAACTCACGTATTCTACCGCTCTCCGGTATTAACCAAATTCTTAATAAAAGCTTGTATGTCTTTTGCGTATTGAATGGCTGTTTTGACTTCTTCCTCTGTAAATTCATGCTGGTTAGGATAACGGGGTTCAACGGCAAATTGGAAAAGAAACGAACATTTGTCGAGAAGCACCGAAATATCTACATGGTTTGCTTTTGCCAATTCCAATAATGCAACAAGGTCATGGATTTTTTTGAACTCAATCTCTTTGAGAATGAGAAAGCCTTTAATGTATTTCTCAGCCGCTTGCTGGCAGAGATTGCAGATTATATTGTCCGGTCTTGGGTGACGCAGTGTTAAAAGATGCTCTGCCGCCCTTAGATCGCCATCGGCTATATCGAACCATTCTTTTACTTCCTGTATTTTATCCATATAATTTAACTCCTTTTTGTGAAACATCTTTTTCAATAGTCGCAAAACCGGTTGACCGATACAGGAATTGCTGCTTTTTTTGTCCCAAGAGGTCGATAGACCTATTTTGCATACCAAACATAACCTTGCGGGCCGTGGCTATTGCTTCATATTCCCGCATGTTCATATCGTCCTTGAACACCAAATACAAATCGATATCGGAATCATCGTCCGGTGTTCCGTAGGCAAAGGAACCAAAAAGATATATTTCTTCCACCGGGACATTTTCAACAATGGCTTTTGTTACGGCTTCAAGATATGTTTTTAAATTAGTACTATCATTAATCATAATGTTATCCTTTCATCGTAGTTAAAATCATATAGGCGCCAGGCAGGCTTGTCAAGATGGAAGCGCCCTGGTGACGGTAAACGGATGGGGTGACACCATGCCAAAAGCGGGGATATATCTTCAAACGGACACCCTGCATCGGCATAGGAGTTTGTTGCACTTCGTGCATTTCAATAGAAAAAAATCGGCTTTCAAGCCGATTTTTTTCTCTGCAAACTCCGTAAGGAGCCCGTTAATAGTAGGTTTTTTGCGGCATCCAGCGCAAAAAACCTACAAGTGCAACAGGCTCATAGATGCCGCCGCAACAGAAAGCGCCAATTTTCTGCGAATTAATAATTTCTTAACAAAATTTTGACATCCCATAATATGTGCGGCCTAAATTTATTATTAAGGAGTGTAAAAAATGCACATCGTAGACCTTTCCATAAAAAGACCGGTAACGGTTCTGATGGGTACCCTTGCCCTCGTGATGTTCGGACTGCTTGCGTATGTGTCCCTGCCGGTAAGCCTGTTACCCGAAACCGCCGTTCCGGTAGTCTCGATACAGACGGTCTATCCGGGGGCAAGCCCGCTTACCATAGAAACACAGCTTACCAAAAGAATTGAGGACGCTGTTTTCTCAATTGGCGAACTGGACTCCATCACCTCCTATTCGATGGATAGCGTTTCTGTCGTTGCCGTTACTTTTAAGGATGGGAAAGACGAAAACCTCGCGCTGCAGGAAGTAAAAGACCGGATAGACGCTATCGCCGCCGAGCTGCCCGGCAGCGCAGAAAAACCGGTCATTTCCAAGGTTGATATTACCAGCGGTACCCCGGTGATGAATATTATCCTTGAAGGTGATATGCCGGACACGGAACTCTACGCGTACGCGCAGTCGACGCTGAGGGATCAGCTTGCGCAGGTTTCAGGTGTCGGCAGCGTGGAAATCTCTGGCGGCGTAGAGCGGGAAATCCTCGTGGAACTACAGCGCCCGCCGGTTGCCGCCGCCGTGTTCGAGCGCTTTCTGCCGGTTGAACAGATTGCCGCCCTGCTTGCCAGGGCCAACATGGAACTGCCTGCGGGAAATATCGGCATTGAAGGGCAGGATATTCCGGTACGTTTCAGGGGTGAATTCGATTCCCTTGAGGCGATAGAGGACATTGACGTGCCTACCCGCGCCGGTGTTTTCAAACTCAGGCAGCTTGCGGATGTACGCGATTTTCACAGCGCGGTTCGCGAACGAACGATCTTTTTTGACAAAACGAATAATACACGGAGCGATGGTGCGCTGCTTTTGCAAATAATGAAAAATCCCAGCGCCAACACGATCCGTGTTGTTGACGGCGTTATGAAACGTATCCTCCGCATTGAAGCGGAGGCAGGCGTCAGCCTTAAAGTGATTCGTGAAGACGCAGGCTTTATCCGGGACTCGGTGAATGACACCTTGAGTAACCTCATCATGGGTATAGTGCTTACCGCTCTGGTGCTTATGGTGTTTCTGCACGACTGGCGTTCAACCCTCATCATTTCTCTCTCCATGCCCTTCTCGATAATTTCAACATTTCTGGTGATGCAGGCACTGCACATCAGTATCAACGTACTTTCCCTTATGGGGCTTTCCTGCGCCGTGGGTACGCTGGTGGCAAATTCCGTAGTGGTGCTGGAGAATATTTTCCGCCATAAAGACCGGGGCCTTTCCCGCACGGAAGCTGCGTCAAAGGGAACCAAAGAAGTGATAATGGCGGTTATCGCTTCCACCTTAACCAATGTGGCGGTGTTTGTGCCGATGGGCGGTATGCAGGGCGCAATGGGGCAGATCATCAGCCATTTTGCCTATACCGTGGTCATTTCCACGGTGTTTTCCATCATTGTTTCATTTACCCTGACACCGCTACTTGCTTCGCGGCTACTCTCGGAAAACCAAAAAAAAGAAGGCGCTCTTAGCAGCGCCTTAGAAAATTTTTTCAGGAAACTGGAAACACTGTACGGTGCATCAATAGCGTTTCTGTTAAAGCGAAGACTCCGCAGCGGTGTATGTATCGTTGCCGTGTTTGTGTTATTTGTTATCAGTATTTTTGGTTTTACCCGCGTCAAGATGGAACTGGTGCCAAAGAGCGACGGCGGGAGGATTCAGGTTGATGTGGAACTGCCTCAGGGGAGCGGGCTTGAACAGACCGCCGCCCTGCTTGCGAATATTGAACAGCGCCTTGCCGCGTACCGCGAAGTCGAAACCATACTGACAAACCTGGGAACTGCCGGTTCAATGGAACGGGACGTGAGTCTTGCCAGAATGGAAATAGTCCTTGTGCCCAAAACAAAACGGCGGCAAAGCAACAGTGAAATCGCCGCTGCAATGGTAAAAACACTTTCCGATATTCCCGGCGCAGACATCCGGGTGCTGGCACCTTCCGAACTGGTCATTGCCCAGGGCGCGCCTGTTGACGTGTATATTCGCGGCGCGGACAGCGTGGTATTGCAGCAACTCGGCGAGGATTTGCGCGAGCGGATGCGGACTCTGCCCGGCATTATGCACACGACGATTAACTCAAAAGCGGGCAAGCGCGAACTGGTGTTTGAGCCCAATCGCAAGCAGATTTCCCAGGACGGCCTTTCGATACAGGCGGTGGCAGTAACGCTGCGAGCCGCCGTAGACGGGCTTGTCAGCACCACCTACCGCGAGGGCGGTGAGGAATACGATATCCGGGTCAAAATGGCGGGAGAAAATCTTCAGGATATCGAAGACATTCGCAATATTCCCGTGGTTACCAGTGCCGGCGTTTTCCCCCTGTCCCGTTACGCGACTGTCCACTTTGAAAACGGCTACAACATGATCATGCGTATTAACAAGGCGCGTACCGTGGAACTCACCGCAGAACTACTGCCGGATTATACCCAGAACGAAGTCCTCGCCCAGGTTATGTCTCTTGCAGGAGAGATGGAACTGCCCTCCGGGTACAGCATAGTTCAGGCGGGTCTCTCCGATTCAATGGGAGAATCAATGGTGAGCATGGGCATCGTGTTTATCACCGCCATACTGCTGGTGTATATGCTGCTTGCCGCTGTTTTGGAAAACGTCCTGCAGCCCCTGTTCATTCTGTCCACTATTCCGCTTTCCATTATCGGCGTTACGGCCGGGTGCCTTTTGACGGGCACGGTACTCAACAATATCGCCATGATCGGTATCGTCATGCTGGTAGGCATCGTGGTAAACAACGCGATTCTGCTGCTGGATAACTACAACCAGCTTAAACGCGGGGGTATGGGAGTGCGGGAAGCCCTGATTGCATCGTGCCCCGCGAAGTTGAAAGCAATACTGATGAGTAACATCGCTATCATTCTTGGTATGATACCGATGGCCCTGGGCATCGGCGAGTCCCTTGCGGAAATGAGGCAGCCCATGGGCATCATCGTTACAGGCGGCATTGTCTCATCTACCATTATGACGCTGTGGCTTATTCCCTGTCTTGAATTTACCCTTACCCGCCGTACAAACCCCTCAAAATCAAAGGAGACCATACATGAGGCATAATACACTCGCATATAAAATTTTTCTGTTGGCCCTTTTTGTTATGCGCGTTAGCTCCGCAAACATTCAGGCGGAAGAATACGATTTGACCGCATACCTTGTGAAGGTCGAACAAAACAACCCGGATCTTGCCCTTGTCGCAAAAGAAACAGCATTGGCAAAAACAGGCGTCACCCAGGTGCGCGCTTCTTTCTTGCCAAGTGTCGGATTACAGGGCGGCTATACCCGCAACCTCACCGATGATATGCGCTCCACGCCGGTTGCTTCCGTACCCGGCGGCGGCCCCCTTGTCTACCGGGACCTTGATTCAAACTACGACAATGAACTGACGCTGGGCATCGGGGTTAATCAAACTTTGTTTGACGCCGGAACAATCACTAATTACAGCAGGGCGCGGCAGGGACAGAAAATACGCGAATCGTCCCTGGAGGCGGCACGGCAGAATATCCGCTGCGCCGCACAGAAAATCTACGCCCAAACCCGGCTTGTTCTCAGTATCGTTGAAATCAGGGAAGCCTCGGAGCGTTTGAGCCATGATGTATATCAAAGTACCGAGCGAAAATACCGGGCCGGGGCCGATACGGAATTGAACCTGTTAATGGCCGAGGTAGACTGGAAAACCAAAATCACCGCAACCGCAGAGGCGCGGAAAAATGCGGAGCTGGCGTTACTCGTCTTCCGTAATCTTGCGGGTATTCCTCTTTCGCAGGATGTTACCCTTACGGAAAGTTTCGGCGCGTTACCCGCAATACCTGAAAGCCCCGCCCTTGAAAGCGTACTTGCCGGGCGCTCTGATTACCGCTCCCTTATGCTGTCCCGTGAACTTTCTGATATTGAACACAGGGCCGCCCTGCTATCTTTTATGCCTGCGGTTTCCGCGTCTTTTTCGTATGCCCTTGGAAGTATGGGTAACGGTTCTTCTCTTGTGGGGGACTATGACATTAGTTTGTCAAAACTAAGCCTGAACGTAAATATCCCCCTGTTTGCCGGCGGCTACCGGCTGGCCCGTGTAGCCGCCGCCCGGATTGAACAGGAAAAAGCACATATCGCCCTGGCGCAAAACCGTAATAAAATAGAAAGCGCCCTGCTTGAACTGCGCCTGCGTCTTGACGAGGCGGCGCAGCGGCTGGAATCGGCGCGGCTTATTGAGGAAACCGCGCAGCGGGCGGTTTCCCTCTCCCAATCAGCCTACGCCAACGGCCTCATCACCCAATTAACTGTTGCGGAAACAATCAACAGGCTGGGCGAGGCGCAGCTTGGCCTTTCAAGCGCGATTTTTGAATACCGGTCTCTTTACTATGATTGGGAACTGGCGACAGGGATGCAGTTTAACTAAAGTGTGTTTAACAATCTGGTTACCCTTAAACAGTTTTAAATAAAACGGACAGTTCAGACCGCAGCGACAGCTACCTTCTCCAGCACCAACTCATCAATGATTTGGACGGGGCTTTTGTTATCTGCTGCTGCTTTGGTCAGGAGGTAGTCCAGGGAACATTTGGTCAACCCCAAAAGGCGCAGCTCCCGCTGGGTGAGCCAGCCAGAACCATTTGGCCCCAATTTGGGGACGGTACGGGTCAGTTCTTCGTCCAGTGCGTCATATTCTTCGTCAGTCATGTCGGTATAGTTCATCGTTTTCTCCTAATCCCGGAGTTGTGTAAGCACGCCGGGCCGCATATCCATCGCATGAAAGACCTTTATGGTGTCCTCGCCGATTGGGTTATAAAACACTTCAATCGGGTTTCCCGTCCGGTTGAAACCTATGAAACAATATTTATTTTCAAAACTCTCCAGGCAGCCGTCATGGATTTTATTGTTGTAGGCTGACGAATGTCCGCCTCAGTAACATGGTGCCTAAAAGCGGAGGGCACGAAGATAATCTCAGGCTCCATGCCTCCATGCTATACCAAAACCGGTACGGGGGCAAGGTACGAGGATTTTCATGCTTCGACGAGGACAACTTCCCGCCATTGGGCAAGCGCGGCGGCGTATTGCAACGCCTGCATAATATTATCCCGCTCAAGGTAGAGATAGTCGGCCTGATCAATAATAATGATTATTCGGGTGACGTGCTTGGAGGTAAAAGCGATAGTGGAACCGGAAAAACCATACTCGGGTAAATTTAATCTGCGCGTATCGCAGGAATTACATAAAGAGATAGCTATACAGGCTAAAAAATTACGGATGTCCATAAACCGCTTTGTGGAAAAGGCCATCTCCGACGAGATGGCAATTATGCGTTAACCCGTAATTCCTTACACCATAAGGAGTTACGGTTGCCGGGATTGTCCGCGGTCTGAATTTTCTCCTAAATTTCCGCTTTTTTCACAAATTTTGCAAAAATTTCTCAAAACCCGCTTGACACTGCCTTTTCACTTGGCCTATACTTAAAACATACTAAAACCATCGGACTACTATATAGATGGTTAGGACCCGCGCCTAAAATGCCTTGCATTTTATTTCGGCACGGGTCCTTAGGGATGCGGGACAGGGCTATGGGTGATTCTTTTATACAGATACAGGGGCTTCACAAGACATTCCGCAGCCGGGGCAAGGACTTTGAGGTCCTTAAAGGGATCGACTTGACTATCGAGAAAGGGG
>BNVD01000067.1 GCA_025997835.1 Spirochaetia bacterium | reverse complement strand
GCAATAAACGCAAAAAAAGCCCGGAAACACCGCACATCGCGGCATCTCCGGGCCTTATTTGTTTGTAGACATTGGAGTTTGGCTACTGCCAAACTCCAAAAGGAAAAACCGCAGGTTTTTCCTTAGAACGGCCTTTCCGCCAGGTACTTGTATTCCTTCAGCACCCTTTCCGCCTGAGCTTTCGCCTTTGCCAGCAACGCGTCCGCCCGGTCGGGGGAGGCCGCTTTGAGGCTCTTGAACCGCACTTCCTTGTACATAAAGTCCTCAAGGCTCGTGGTCGGGTCTTTGGAGTCAAGCTGGAAGGGGTTCTTGCCCTCGGTCTTGAGACGGGGATCGTAGCGGTACAGGGGCCAGAGGCCGCTGGTGACCGCCGCTTTCTGCTGTTCAAGGCCGCGGCTCATGTCGATGCCGTGGTTGATACAGTGGGAGTAGGCAAGGATGAGGGAGGCGCCGGGGTAGCTCTCCGCTTCGCGGAAGGCTTTGATGGTCTGGTTGATGTTCGCGCCCAGCGAGATTCGGGCAACGTACACGTAACCGTAACTCATGGCCATAGCGCCCAGGTCCTTCTTGGTGATGTCCTTGCCGGCGGCGGCGAACTTGGCAATGGCCCCAACCGGGGTTGCCTTGGACATTTGGCCGCCGGTGTTGGAGTACACTTCGGTGTCCATACACAGGATGTTGATGTTCCGGTTGCTGGCAAGCACGTGGTCCAGGCCGCCGTAGCCGATGTCGTAGCCCCAGCCGTCACCGCCCAAAATCCACACAGACCGTTTGACGAAGTGGTCCGACAGAGAGGAGAGTTCCTTTGCTGTGGGTTTACCGTCTTTGGCGAGGGCGGCTTTCAGCTCGTCTACCAGTTTGCGCTGGGCATCGATGGCGGCGTCATCGTCCTGGGTGTTGGCCAGAATTTTATCGATAAGAGCGGCCTGTATGCCCTCACCCTTGGCCTTGACCGCCACTTCACGGGCGTGTTCCGCCAGTTTGTCACTGGTTAGGCGCATACCCATACCGAACTCGGCGGCGTCTTCGAAGAGGCTGTTGGACCATGCGGGTCCACGGCCGTCGGCGCGCTGGGCGTAGGGGGTGGTGGGGAGGTTTCCGCCGTAGATGGAAGAACAGCCGGTGGCGTTGGCGATTACCGCGCGATCACCGTAGAGCTGGGACAGCAGCTTGACGTAGGGGGTTTCACCGCAGCCGCCGCAGGCGCCTGAGAATTCAAAGAGGGGGCGCTTGTAGGCGAGGCCTTTGGGGGTACTCAGGTTGAGTTCCACGGCGGGGGTTTCCGGCAGTTGGAGGAAATAATCCCAGGCCTTAACCTGTTCCGCGTGATAGGCGGGGTCGGCGGCGTAGGGTACCCAGCTCAGAGCCTTTTTATTCGGGTCGTCCTTGGACTTGGCGGGGCAGGCGTTGATACAGACCCCGCACTCCATACAGTCTTCGGCGGCGATAATGAGGGCGGTCTTCTTGCCCGCTTCAGCCTTGGGCTTGATTTCCGCGCTTTTGAAGCCCTTGGGCGCTTTTGAAGCCTCCGCGTCGGTGAGGTTCTTCATGCGGATACAGGCGTGGGAACAGACGGCGGCGCACTGGCCGCACTGGATACACAGTGAGGGGTCCCAACTGGGCACCCGCTCGGCGATGGCCCGCTTCTCGTACTGGGTGGTGGCGGTGGGGAAGGTGCCGTCCACAGGGATCTTGCTCACCGGGAGCTTGTCCCCTTCCTGAATGGAGACGGCGCCCAGCACTTCCTGAATCCAGGAATCCTTGGCGGTGGCAAAGGGCTTCTTTATGTGCAGACTGCCTTCAACGGCGGAGTACTTCACTTCCTCTACCGCGTTGAGGGAGGCGTCCACCGTGTCGTAGTTCTTCTGAACCACATCGGCGCCCTTCTTTCCGTAGGACTTCTCGATGAATTTCTTCATATACTTGACCGCGTCCGCTTCGGGGAGGACCCCGGACAGCTTGAAGTAGGCGGCCTGCATCACCGTGTTGATACGGCTACCCATGCCGGTCTTGCGGGCAATGTCCGCGGCGTTGATCACGTAGAACTTTATCTTCTTGTCGATGATACGCTTTTGGGCTTCCACGGGGATTTCCTTCCATACATCCGCCGCGCTAAAGGGGCTGTTCAAAAGGAAGGTACCGCCGTCTTTGATGTTCGCCAGCAGATCAAAAGTCTCCATATACGAGAACTTGTGACAGGCCAGGAAGTCCGCCCTGGTGATGAGGTAGGGCCGGCGAATCGCCTTTTTGCCGAACCGCAGATGGGAGACCGTGAAGCCCCCGGACTTTTTGGAGTCGTAGGAGAAGTAGGCTTGGGCGGAAAGCTCAGGCTTGGCGTCCCCGATGATCTTGATGGAGTTCTTGTTCGCGCCGACCGTACCGTCGGAACCGAGGCCGTAGAACATAGCTTCGTTCATCCCCTCTTCGGCAAGGACGAAGGAATCATCGTAGTCCAGGCTCTTGCCCAGAATGTCGTCGTTAATACCCACAACGAACTTGTTGATCTTCTTGCCCGAAAGGTTGTCGAAGACCGCCTTGGCCATAGTGGGGGTGAATTCCTTGGAACCCAGCCCGTAGCGGCCGCCCAGCACCACAGGATAGCCCGTGAAGGGAGCGGTCCCGGCGGCCTGCATCTCGCCGATGGCGGTGCGTACATCTTCGTAGAGGGGCTCGCCCAAGGAGCCGGGCTCTTTGGTCCGGTCCAGTACCGCGATAGACTTCACCGTAGCGGGCAGGGCCTTTACAAAGAGGCTCGCGTCGAAGGGCCGGTAGAGCCGTACCTTGAGGACGCCGACCTTTTCTCCCTTGCTCTGGAGATATTCCACGGTTTCTTCCAGAGTTTCCGCCCCGGACCCCATGACGATGACCACTTTTTCCGCATCCGGCGCGCCGAAGTAGTCAAAGAGGTGATACTGACGGCCGGTAAGCTTGGCGTACTTGTCCATTTCTTTCTGGACGATGGCGGGAACCGCATCGTAGTACTTGTTGACCCCTTCCCGGCCCTGGAAATAGGTGTCGGGATTCTGGGCCGTACCCCGAATCTGGGGCTTTTCCGGGGTAAGGCCCCGGAGCCGGTGAGCTTGCACCAGATCGTCGTCGATCATCGCCCGCAGCACGTCAAAGGATACTTCCTCAATCTTCTGCAATTCGTGACTGGTGCGGAAGCCGTCAAAGAAGTGCAGGAAGGGGATGCGGGAGCGCAGGGTAGCGGCGTGGGCGATAGCCGCCAAGTCCGCCACTTCCTGAACGCTGTTGGAGGAGAGCATAGCCCAGCCGGTCTGGCGGCAGGCCATTACGTCCTGGTGGTCCCCGAAAATCGAAAGGGAACTGGTCGCCAGCGCCCGTGCGGCTATGTGGAACACCGTGGAGGTAAGCTCCCCGGCGATCTTGTACATATTCGGGATCATCAGGAGCAGACCCTGGGACGCGGTAAAGGTAGAACTCAACGCGCCGGTAGTCAGCGCCCCGTGGACCGCACCTGCCGCGCCCGCCTCGGACTGCATCTCCACCACCTGGGGTATCGTGCCCCAGAGGTTCTTTCTGCCCTGGGCGGAAAGCTCATCCGAGACTTCCCCCATGGGGCTGGAAGGGGTAATCGGATAAATCGCGATTACTTCGCTTAGGGCGTGGGCCACCTGCCCCGCCGCCGTGTTGCCGTCAATCATAACCATGTGTTTGTCAGCCATTGTTTTTTCCTTCTATATCTATTGATAGGGTGTCTTCATAATAGCGAGATTGAAGGGGGGTATGCAAGACAACAGTGACCCATTCCATTCAACCGTTAAGCTGGTTCTGGTTGTTGCTGTGGAGCGAATCATTGCGGGAATAACGGCTGTCTGTTTCATGTACCTATACTCCCAGGATCCCGCTATACGCATCCAGTGCCGCGTCGCCGGAACCGCCGCCGGCTTTAGCCGCCAACACCTTTTTCGTCAGTATCTTCCCCAATTGGACCCCTTCCTGATCGAAGCTGTTGATATTCCACACAAAGCCCTGGAACATCACCTTGTTCTCGAAGTGGGCCAGCAGGGCGCCAAGGGCAGCCGGGGTAAGCTGCTTGCCGTAGATGAGGCTTGAGGGGCGGCCGCCGGGGAACTCCTTGTTGCGGTTGGCGGCATCGCCGGACACTTTTTGCCCCTTGGCAAAGGCCACGATTTGGGCGGCCAGGTTTGCCTTGAGCTTGGTCTGACTGACCGAGCCGTCTACGGTTACATCGTCCCCCCGCTGGCTGTCGTTGAAGCCCACAAACTGGAGGGGCACGATGTCCGTACCCTGGTGGAGAAGCTGGTAGAAGGAGTGCTGACCGTTGGTGCCCGGTTCGCCGAAGACTACGGGGCCCGTGGAATAGTGTACCGGTACGCCATCGCGGTTGACCCGTTTGCCGTTGGACTCCATATCAAGCTGCTGGAGATGGGCGGGGAACCGGGACAGTGCCTGGCTGTAGGGGAGGATCGCCGTGTAGGGGTACTTCAGGAAGTTCCGCTCCCACACGCCGACAAGGGCATCGAGGAGCGCGGCGTTTTCGGCGATAGCGGGCTTCAGAGCCAGGGTATCCGCTTCGTGGGCGCCCGCGAGGATTTCCCGGAACACCTCCGGGCCGAACGCCAGGGAGAGGACCACCCCGCCCACGGCGGAGGTAGCGGAATAGCGTCCGCCGATAAAGTCATCAATATAGAAAGAATCGAGATAGGCGGGATTATGGGCCAGAGGGCTTGTTTCGCTGGTTACGGCGACCATGTGTTTGCTGGGGTCCAGTCCCGCTTTTTTGATCTTGTCCTTGACAAAGAGTTCGTTGGCCAGGGTTTCCTGGGTGGTGCCGCTCTTGGACACCAGCACGAAGATGGTTTCATCCAGCGGGACGGAGGAGACCACCTGGGAGGCATCGTCGGGGTCTACGTTGGAGATGAAGGCGGCCCGGAGTTTGCGTTTCCCCGTAGCGGCGGCCCAGCTTTCCAGAGCCAGGTACAAGGCGCGGGGACCCAGGTCCGAGCCGCCTATACCGATTTGAACCACTGCGGTAAAGGCTTTCCCCGTGGAACCCTTGAGTTTCCCGGCGTGAACCGCCGAGGCAAAGGCGGAGAACCGGTCCAGTTCGGCCTTGTAAAACGCCCCCAGATCCTTGCCTTCATGGATAACGGCCTTACCGGTGGCGGCAACACCGCCCTGACCCCGTAACAGGTGGTGAAGCACCTTCCGGTTTTCCCCGGTATTGATAACTTCGCCGTCCAAAAGGGCCCGGTATTTTGCGATGAGTTCCTGTTCATCCGCAAGGGACTGGAGCAGATTCAGCACCGGGCCGTCCACGCTTTTGGCGGCCCAGGAATAGGTGAGCCCTGCGGCCATGGGCACCGTGCTCTCCCCTACCCGCGCGGCAGTGAGCTCTGCCGCAAAATCAAAGTTCCAGCCCTTACCGGCAATAGCCGCCAGTTTGCCATAGACGGCAGTTTTGTCAAAATCAATGTACTTCATCATTTACCTCGTTCTTAATAGTATACGCGCTCCGCTTACGGGAGCGCACTGTAATCTCTGTAATCTAAGGCAGTTCAAAAATGAAAAACCGAAGAAGAAAAACCACAGAGAGCACGGAGGACACAGAGGAAACTCCTGTTCTCTGTGCTCTCCGTGGTTTATCTTCTTTTAATCAGGTATCTCTAATCCTCCAGTTCCGGGATACTTTCTTTCATGCGGGCCATAAAATCCTCCCCGGTGATGCCCTCCCGGAGGCACACGAAAACCGTATCGTCCCGGCCGGCGATGGTACCCAGCACATCGTCCAGCCCCAGATTGTCCACCGCCAGGGACACTGCATCGGAATGGCCGGAATAGGTCTTGATCACTACCATGTTACCCGACCAGTCTATCGAAATATAGCCCCGGAGGAAATCGTGGATATAAGTCCGCTCGCTTTCCTGGCGCTCGTCGTCGCCAGGGAGGGAGTAGATGTAATCGTTATGGCCGTCGGAGATTTTGCCCACCTTGAGGAACTTGAGGTCCCGTGAGAGGGTTGCCTGCGTAAGCTGAAAGCCTTCCTTTTGCAGATGATCCAACAGAATATCCTGGGATTCGATACGACAGGTTTTTATCAGTTTGCGGACCGCTTTTAACCGGGCCAGCCGTTCTTTCACTCAAATCTCCAAATATATGCATAAACTACAGGATTGAGGGGGAGTTTTCAAGCCCTGGGAAATCACCGGCAGCAATTCTCACTTTGCATTACTGGCATATATGGGCGGTGTAGCGGACGACCCGCTGCCCGCCCGGACGAACAACAACTCTACTCGAACGAGGCGCTTTTTCCCGCTGAAGGATTCGTTTTACTGGCTAAGACGCCCGAAGCTTTTTGGCAGGTTGTCGTATGGTCAGGCATCAGGCCGTCCGCTGCCCCACCCACCGTTGCCGGGTATGTGAATTGCTTGCTTTAAGATGGGGAAGATATGGGTGGGACATTTCCGGCGGTTGATTGAGAATTGCTGAATCACCGCAGATTCCCTATAATGATGTTCATTGTAACGGAGTATCCTATGGGTCAAAAACTGCTGTTCACTATGGCGCTGTTGTATGCGGCGCTTGTTTTTTCCTGTACCACAACGGCGTTTTCCGCCGGGGAAGCGCAGCGTATACCCGAAGATTATTTTGGCATAGCCCCGTATAACGGGCAGCGGCTTGACGAGCGGGACTACGCGATGCTGGATGACCTGGGGGTGGTCTGGATGCGCCGGACATTCCGTTGGAGCGGTATGGAACCGGAAAGCGGAAGGTGGAATTTTGAAGATTATGATGCGTATGTGGCAGGCGCTAAAATGGCGGGCAAAAAAGTACTGGCGATTCTGGCCTATGATCCGGGGTGGCTCTATGAAAACGGCCGGGAGTATTATATCGGGCCGGACAAGCTGCCCCAATACCTTGCCTTTGTGGAACAGGTTGTCCGCCACTATCAGGGGCAGATCGATGCCTATGAAATCTGGAACGAACCGAATGGGATATTCTGGAAGGGACCGCGCAAGGATTTTTTCGCGTTGACCAAAGCCGCCGCCGCGAAGATTCGGGAAGTAGACAGCTCGGCGGTGATTGTAGGCGGCTCTGTCTGGCGGGCGGACGGGGGCTTTACCCGTGGCCTGTTTCGATCGGGGGCCATGAAACAGGCTGATATAATCTCCTTCCACCCTTATGCAATCACCCCCCACGGCTCTATTCGGCTGTATGACCGCTTTGTACGCATCGTCCGGGCGCAGGGGTTTTCCGGTGCTATATGGGTAACCGAGGTGGGCTTTCCTACCGCAGGCTGGTATCCAACCAGAGTATCAGCGGACAACTATCCCGCATACATTGTAAAAACGCTTGCCGGCCTTGCGGTACGGGGGAATCCGGTAAGCTTCTGGTATGAATTGTTTGACCGCTACACCCCCGGAGAGCAGCCGTCAAAACGGAATTCGGAAAACTATTTCGGTATTGCCTATCCTGACTATTCCTATAAAAAAGGAGCGGCGGCATATCGCCTCTGCGCTCACCTTCTTGCGGGAAAAACATACCGCCCGGAACTGCCGGAACGGACGAACCTTCCCGCCGCCGTCGAAGCCTTGTATTTTCAGGGTGATGATGCTCAAAACGCCCTGCTCCTCTGGACGGAGGGAAGACCACGGCGGGTGAAGGTCTCCCTGCCCGGAACCGGACAGCGCCTGTACGACATTGCTGCCGGCATGTATGAAGCTATTGGCGAAGATCTGCCCCTAGTTATCGACCGCACTCCCCGCATCTTTACCTGGACTGCTTCTGACACAAATACGCCCGCAACCGTTGTTTCCCTCCGGTAACCGCACGGCCTTGCAGCAATTATCATTTTAACCGCCGGAAATACCCCACCCATATCTTCCCCATCTTAAAGCAGGCAATTCATAAACCTACAACGGTGGGCGGCGGGGCGGGTGACCCCTGCCCGAGACATTATGACAACCTACAAAAAAACTTAAGCGTCTTAGCCAGTAAACCTAATCCCTCAGCCAGAAAACGCGCCTAGTTCCGTTTAAGTTGTTGTTCATCTGGATCGGGTGGGGGTCGCCCGCCCGCCGCCCGTATATGCCAGTAATGCAAATTGAGAATTGTCGCCTTGCAACGGTTTCTCCAACGCGCTACACTGTCCCCATGCTTGAAAAGGTTATAAAAGCCCTGTTTGGTTCCCAGCACGAGCGGGATCTTAAGGCCTTGCTGCCTATATTACACACAGTTAATGAAAAAGAAGCCTGGGCCGCCGCCCTAGGCTCGGAGGAGTTCCCCTCCCAGACGGCCCGGTTCAAAGAACGGTACGCCAAAGGGGAAACCCTGGATGCCATGCTTCCCGAAGCCTTTGCCCTGGCCCGCGAAGCGGCCCGGCGGTGCCTCGGGGAACGGCCCTACGACGTGCAGGTCCTGGGGTCCATCGTACTCCACAAGGGCAGAATCGTAGAGATGAAAACCGGGGAAGGTAAGACCCTGATGAGCGTTGCCGCCGCCTACCTCAATGCCCTGTCCGGCAAAGGGGTTCACGTGGTCACGGTGAACGATTACCTGGCGGAACGGGACGCCGCCTGGATGCGGCCGATTTTCAGCCTTTTGGGGCTTACCGTGGGGACCATACTCTCGGACATGGACAACGCGCGGCGCAAGGAGAACTACCTCTGCGACATCACCTACGGGACCAACAACGAGTTCGGCCTCGACTACCTTAGGGACAATATGCACTGGGAGATTGACGGCCGGGTGCAGCGGGGGCACAACCACTGTATCGTAGACGAAATCGACTCGATCCTTATCGACGAGGCCCGGACCCCCCTCATCATTTCAGGCGCCGCCGAGGACGATACCTTCAAGTACGCCGAGGTAGACAAGCTTCTGGGCACCCTGGAGGAGATACAAAAGAAGGAAAACGGCGAATATCCCGATGAAGCCCAGGGGGAAGAAGTCATTGGGGACTATAAACTCAACGAAAAGAACAAAAACATCTCCTTTTCCAACGCCGGAATGACCAAAATTGAAGAACTACTCCAAAAGCGGGGCTTAATTAAGGGCGCCATTGTGGACGAGGAGAACTTCGAGTACCTCCACTACTTTACCCAGGCACTGCGGGCCCATAAACTCTTTCACCTTGACGTGGATTATGTGGTTCAGGACGGTCTGGTCCAGATTGTGGATGAATTTACCGGCCGCATACTCCACGGACGCCGCTATTCCGACGGGCTCCATCAGGCTATTGAGGCCAAGGAACGAATCAAGATTGCCCAGCGCAACCGGACTATGGCGACCATCACCTTCCAGAACTACTTTAGGCTCTACAGCAAAATCTCCGGCATGACCGGAACGGCCGACACGGAAGCGGTGGAATTCGCCAAGATATACAACCTGGACGTGGTGGTGATCCCCACGAACCTCCCGGTTTCCCGGAACGACGAGGACGACGTGGTCTACCTCAACGAAAAGGAAAAATTCGACGCTCTGGGGGACGAAATCGCCGAGGCCCACAAGCGGGGGCAGCCCATGCTGGTAGGAACGGTGTCCATCGAAAAGTCAGAGAAACTTTCGGCCCTCCTTACCCGCCGGGGGGTGCGTCACGAGGTACTGAACGCCAAGAACCACGCACGGGAAGCGATGATCATCGCCGAAGCGGGTTCCAAGGGGGCGGTAACCATCGCCACCAACATGGCCGGCCGCGGTACGGACATCAAACTGGGGGGCAGCCCTGAACACCGGGCCCGGAAGCGCGCCGGTACCGAAGCCAGCCCTGAAAAGTACGCCGAGATCTACAAGGAAGAATACGAAAAGTGGAAGGCCGACTATGTGGAAGTAAAGGCCGCCGGAGGCCTCTACGTTATCGGCACGGAGCGGCACGAAAGCCGCCGTATCGACAACCAGCTTCGCGGCCGTTCAGGCCGTCAGGGCGACCCGGGACGGTCCAAGTTCTTTATTTCTATGGAAGATGAACTGATGCGGCTTTTCGGCGGGGACAACATCAAGAACCTCATGTCCAAAATCGGCATGGAACCGGGGGAACCCATCTACCATCCCTGGCTCAACAAGAGCATA
>BNVD01000066.1 GCA_025997835.1 Spirochaetia bacterium | reverse complement strand
CAGCATTTTACGCTGCTGTATTAAAAGCGCAAGGGCTGGACAACGAACTAAGGGGTATGTAAGCTCCCCCTTAGTTAGCTCCTTTTGTATTTTGCAAAGCGACTCAATCACCGGCACATAAAAAAAGGGCGCCGCGTCAAGCTAAAGGCATCGTACACGGTCCGCATGGCGTCCCCTCCGGCCTCCTGCGTAATCGTCCGCCGTCCGTAGGCATCGTACCGGTACTGCGCTGTTGACCGGCTCTGCCGCCCTGTTTCGGTTATTTCCGAGGAAGTCATACGGTTCTGTCCGTTGTACTGGTAGGCTGCCGTTCTCCGGGTTCCCCGCTCGCTCAATAGATTACCGTCTTTATCGTAGGTGTAGCGTATATCGCCTTTGGTTATCATCCGGTTTTCTTTGTCGTAGGTGTACGCAATGGTCCCCCAGGGTGTTGTTTTACTCACCCGGTTTCCGTTGTGGTCGTATGCGTACTGTTCCCGCCATAGTATCTGGTTCATGTTCACCAAACTTCCCCGGTTTATGCTTGCCTTATTCAACACTTCCCGAAGCCGGGTTAACTCCGTTGCGTTGAAAGTGTACCGCACTCCCTGTCCCTTGTCCAGCGTAAAGAACAGCCCCGCCTCCTCCGCTTCTTTCCGGTCTTCAAGACTTTTTTCCTCACTATAGGGATACCATACCGATGCAAGCCGTGACTGGTTGTCGTATTCGTACCGGGTTACTTGCCCCTGTTCATCCACACTGTGGGTCCGCCGTCCCAGCGTATCATAGAGATACCCCTCCGCCCGGATAAGCTCGCCCCGTGCGTCCAGTTCCCGGATCATAACCACCCGGCCTATGCTGTCATATTGGGTTTCCTGTTTGACCCCGTTCCCGAATGTGCGCCGGGTCTCGCGGCCCATCGTATCGTATTCGTACTGGACCGAAAGCCGCTGGCTATTGTCCAGCACCCGCAGCAGTTCACCGTTTTTGCCGTAAGTGTAGCGCACGTCCCGGTTGCCGCTCAACATTTGGATGCGTTGACCGGCCGCATCGTAGCGGTACTCCGTCCGCTCCCCGCTCTTCTCGTCAATTTGAAAAACCAGCTTGCCCCCGGCATTCCGCCCGTAGCGGATCGTCCCGGTTTCACCGGTTGCGCGTGTGATGTTCCCCGCACGATCCCGGACAATCTCCGTTTTGGTCCCATCACTGTATTCCGTGGTGGTAGTCCCGCTGTTATCGTTGTAGACCGTGCGGATTTGCTTTCCCGAATACGTCCCGGCAAGGCTGCTTCGCCCTTCCTTGTCGTATCCGTAGCTCTGCCGGTCGCCGAGCCGGTTCGTCTCGCCCACCGTTTCCGCATACTCGTTTTTCTCAAGCACAAAGGAATTCCCCGCGCCATCGGTAAAGGTTACCTGCCGCCCCCGGTTGGAATAGCGGTACCGCGCGATCACTTCCCCGCCGCTCCGCACTTCCACAGGCCGCCCTAACGCATCGTAATAATATTCTTTGTTAATGCCGGGCCGCCCGGTTTCTTTCCAAAGGAGCCCCGCTGGATTAGCGTAAAGGGGGGCTGCCGGTTATGCGCTAAGTAAAAAGTGCAATTTTCATAGGGCTTGACCAACCCCGGATAGCCCCATATACTATGTATATGACTGGTTGGAATGTCTTGAATGATATTATTAAGAATTTTCCTCCTTTGGCGGCGGCTTTATTGTTTGTCGTGGCGGCGGTTATTTTTATCGTTGGCTTCAGCAAGCGCGGGATCAACTTCATTAAATACGGTTTCGGGCAAACCACGCTTGATAGCTCGCTTGAAAAACGCTTTGATGACTTGACGGCAACAATTAAAGGGCTTGCCGATAAAGTGGCAAATATCAAAGATGACATGAGCAATCTTGACGCTAAAATTGTAGCAATAGAAACAAACCATTTCGGGCACCTCAAAAACTTTCTCACCGAGCTTACCAGTATCCTGCTGGACAAAGACGTTATCAACAACACCGACAAGGCACGGCTGGACAACGAACTAAGGGGTATGTAAGCTCCCCCTTAGTTAGCTCCTTTTGTATTTTGCAAAGCGACTCAATCACCGGCACATAAAAAAAGGGCGCCGCGTCAAGCGTAATTTCGTCGTTTATTGATGGATATACTATTCGCGGATGTTCTGAAGCGATTCATCAAGGGACTGCCGTACCGTTCGTTCAACCGATTGCCGAACCGAAATAGCTCTTGACAACTTTTTACG
This sequence comes from Spirochaetia bacterium, assembly GCA_025997835.1. Taxonomy (GTDB): domain Bacteria; phylum Spirochaetota; class Spirochaetia; order Treponematales; family Breznakiellaceae; genus BNVD01. The sequence goes on along the minus strand of BNVD01000066.1, from coordinate 7,857 downwards.
CCGGGGAACTATGTAACTCTTGCGGGTAACGGTGAAATTTTAGTGCTCGGCGCCTCTGTGTTGACCTCTTGACAATCTGTAGGTTATAACCTATTATCAAACTATGAAGGTACGCAAGACCAACAAGTACAAAAAATGGATAAAAAAGCTCAACGATCCCCGCGCACGGGTCCGAATTTTCGCCCGCATAGCGCGGCTTGAAGAAGGCAATCGGGGAGATTGGAAGCCTGCGGGCGGAAATAACGTGTTTGAAATGCGGCGGACTTATTAGTCCGACGACTACGGCCCCGGCTATCGTGTGTATTGCAAGGAAACTTGTTTCCAAGATACCGGGAAGGAAATCATCATCTTGCTCTGCGGCGGGGATAAACTCACCCAGGAGGAAGATATTAAAACGGCGCAAAAAATCGCCCTTGAACCCCTTGAAGAGGAGGAAGATTAAAATGGAAAAAATAACGGTAAGTGATTGGCATTTATCCGAAGAGCTTGAAACCAAAGAGGATGTAATCGCCATGTTTGAGGTTGCCCTTGAAGAAAACGATACAAAATTTTTCTTAAAAATAATGGGTGAAATTGCCCGTTCTAAAGGCATGGCCCAGCTTGCCGGTGAGTTAAACCTTAACCGCGAGGGGCTGTATAATTCCCTTTCTCCAAAAGGAAACCCTTCTTTTTCTACGGTTGTTAAAGTGCTTGATAATTTGGGGTTCCGGTTGAACATACAACAAAAAGCTTCTTAAGGCTTTTCGGTGCGGATGGTGGGCGTAGCCGGGCGTAGGCGTTCCCCAAGTCCGCAAATGTTTTCGAACCTATTCGATCTCGCTATCTTCAATCAGGGTTTCACAATAGGCACGGAGAAAAACATCCTCCCCTTCTGCTACAAGTTTTTGTAAGTAGGTATCGCTATCTTCCTTTGCGGCAATGGCAAATAATAACGGTTCGGGCATATCCTTAATTTCCGGTTTTAAGGATGCGCCATCCCGTGTAAAGTGGAGTACCATTTTGTTGATCAAATGGCGACAGGTCATGGTTGCAGGGTTCGCAACCCACGAACCCTGCATAATCGTAATGGTATGGTCCATAGTTCTCTATACCTTCAAATAAAGAAAATGGTTGTCTTAAAAAACCCCTAATCACCAGCTTCACTGTTTTTGTGGAGGCGCCAAGACTCCCCCGGCACCTCTGCGTTGATCCGGAATAAAAAGCTGACACTATGCCGGATATTCTGTTACTTCTCGCGGTCTCTCCCAGTGGACAAAACATGCTGTGTACATAAGGGGAACCACAACCAGCAATAGAAACAGAGCCAATACTTCTTTACGGTGTTTCATACACTACGGTCCTCCGCATTTAAAGTATACCGCACTCCTTGCCCTTTGTCCAAGGTAAAATATAGTCTCGCTTCTTCAGCCTCTTTCCGGTCCCCAAGGGCTTTTTCCTCACTATAGGGATACTAAACCGCATAGGCTTCGCCTAATAAGAAACGTAAAAATTATTAGGAATAGTTTCAACTTCAATTACGAGCGCATCTCCCTCCATTTCATAACCCCGATCTCCCATAATACTATAATAGATAGAAAAGTTGTTTTTCTCGTTCAAAAGGATGTTATAGCTACCAGGGCGAGATGGGTATTTCGGGAAAAACCTATATACTGCCCTTACAACGAGATATTTCTTTGAATCCCCGGTAAAATTATTAATAGCAATACGATTTGCTTCTTCCTGTGTGATTTCAACATATTCTCGTGCTTGTAATAACGATATATATTTATCCTTATATTTATCGTCCATAAATTCACCATTTACATAATACTGATTATACTGAACTATAGTGTGAACCTGTCCTTGATATTTTTCTATACGACCGTCGTAAGGTAAAAAAAACCCTTCAGATGGAGGTGGAGACTTTAACCAAGGGTGACTACCTATATGGGTGGAGGTGGTGCAATTAGCCAACAAGAAAATGGCAAGCAATATAGAATAATTTCTCCTTAATACATTCATACTGTTTACTCCTTCTTGAATTATGGCATGCTATATTTTGCATGACAAAAGAAATCTTCGAAGCTGGGTAAGTTGTTGACCAGGTAATGATTTTCCTCACGATAGGGATACTAAACCGCATAGACGGCCCTGCGTTTACCTTCCGCTATGTCTAAATTATTCTGCCACAGAATAAGAAACGTAAAAATTATTAGGAATAGTTTCAACTTCAATTATGAGCGCATCTCCCTCCACTTCATAACGCCGATCTCCCATAACAGTATAATAGACAAAAAGGTCATTTTTCTCACTCAAAAGGATGTTATAGGTACCAGGGCGAGACGGGTATTCTGGGAAAAATGTATATACTGCCCTTACAACGAGATATTTCTTTGAATTCCCGGTAAAATTATTAATAGCAATACGATTTGCTTCTTCCTGTGTGATTTCAACATATTCTCGTGCTTGTAATAACGATATATATTTATCCTTATATTTATCGTTCATAATGTCAGCATTTACATAATACTGATTATACTGAACTATAGAGCGAAGCTGTCCTCGATATTTTACTATATAATCGTCCGAAGACCAATAAGACCCTTCAGATGGCGGTGAAGGATTTAACCAAGGGTGATCACCTGTATAGGTGGTGGTGCAATTAGCCAACAAGAAAATGGAAAGCAATATAGAATAATTTCTCCTTAATACGTTCATACTGTTTACTCCTTCTTGAATTATTGCATGCTATATTTTGCATGACAAGAGAAATCTTCGAATACTCCGCCGCTCTGCGGCGGAGATTTTTCCCCATGACCGTGCTGTGGAAATTATTCATTTTCCTTTAAGTACCACCATGTCTATAAGTCCAGGTCTGTGAAATCCCAGCCTTAATATATTTACAATATCTATGGCCCAAAGTTCGTTAAGATTCCAGTTCTGCGTTTCTCCCATAATATTTTGCGTCCACAGGGAAGCGTTGGGCTTATTATATCGATCGGGAAGACCAAGTAGATGCCCTACTTCGTGTGCACCTATTAAGCCACGGCGCGGATCACTTGTATACCACGTCCCATACCTGTTAGAATGGACATGAGATGTTTTACTCTTTCTCTTCACAACACCGTAGCCGTCCACACCGACTTGAAGATTAATTTTATTTACATACCTATAGTCATTTAGCCCAGCGTCTCCGTTTTTGATAACATCAGTGATGACTGTAAATCCGCCAAAGGCATCGTTTGACAGGTTTAATGGGTCTGGCACATGACTCCATACCGCTTCGATTGCCGCTTCGTATTCTTTTACCATTTTATCAAATTCCGCATCCGGAACCACATCCTTGCCGGTCTTATCGTTGGTAAATTTGATAGGGATTTCTATCTTAATTGTTTTTTGTGTTAAATTCACTATTACTTTAGCGGAAAGTCCCTCAACATCAATCCAGTTCACCGGATCATTACTCACATACGCAAACCAGTTGTTACCGTCCCGTATCGGGTCTATGGAAGTAAACCGCGCCGCTTCCGGCTTGTAATCGCGGTAGCCGTAGTTATACATTCCGGTTGCCGTATCATACGGTTTCCCGGTATACCCCAGGCTCATCCCGGTTGAGAAGTCTCCCTGGTAGGGCTTTCCGAAAGCATCGTACTCATACCGGGATTCAAGAGTTCCCATGTCGCCTGAGGTACTCCGCACACTTCCCATAATGTCCTTTCCCAGGTAAGCCGTTCCGCCACGGCTTCCCGTGCCGGCGCTCCGGCTTACCGCTGCCGCTTCCCCGCGCTGTCCATACAACGTCACCGCGATCCCGGTGTACCGCGCTTCGTTCGTACCACCTTCGCCAAGGGTTCGGGAGCGGTCACTACCGGCGGTCTCCTCTCCCAAATACCGGTACCGCGTACCGTCATTCTGCGCCTGTGGCGCCGAGATCGCCCCGGTCGCGTAGCGGCTGGTAAGGCTTCCGTCCACGAAGGTAACCCCTTCCCGAATTACGTCAAAGCTAAAGGCATCGTAGATGGTCCGCATGGCATCCCTGCCAGCTTCCTGGGTGATTGTCCGCCGTCCATAACCGTCATAGCGGTACTGCGCCGTTATCCGGTTTTGTTGACCTACTTCCGTCACTTCCGAGGAGGCCATGCGGTTCTGTCCGTTGTACTGATAGATGGCCGTTTTCCGTACCCCGCGCTCGCTCAAAAGGCTACCATCCTTATCATAAGTATAGCGTATTTCGCCTTTGGTTACCATCCGGTTTTCTTTGTCGTAGGTGTAGGCAATGGTCCCCCAAGGCGTTGTCTTGCTTGCCCGGTTCCCGTTCCGGTCATAGGTATAGCGTTCTTGCCACAGTATCTGGTTCATATTCACCAAACTTCCCCGGTTTATACTTGCCTTGTCCAATACTTCCCGCAGTGCGGACAACTCCGCCGCACTTAAAGTATACCGCACTCCTTGCCCTTTGTCCAAGGTAAAGAAAAGTCCCGCTTCTTCCGCTTCTTTCCGATCCCCCAGAGCTTTTTCCTCACTATAGGGATACCATACCGCCGCCAGCCGTGACTGATTGTCGTATTCGTACCGGGTTACTTGCCCCTGTTCATCCACACTGTGAGTCCGCCGCCCCAAGGTGTCATACACATACCCCTCCGCCCGGATAAGCTCGCTCCGTGCGTCCAGTTCCCGGATCAGCACGGTCCGGCCTATGCTGTCATTGAGCGTTTCCTGTTTTACGCCGTTCCCAAAGGTACGCCGGATTTCCCGACCTACCGTATCATATTCGTACTGGACTGAAAGCCGCTGGCTGTTATCCAGCACCCGCAACAGTTCCCCGTTCTTCCCATAGGTATAGCGCACATCCCGGTTCCCGCTCAACATTTGGATGCGTTGACCGGCCGTGTCATACCGGTATTCCGTCCGTTCGCCGCTGGTTTCATCGTTTTGGATAATCAGCTTGCCCCCGGCGTCATACCGGTACCGGATTGTTCCGGTCTCACCGGTTACGCTCATGGTGTTCCCCGCATGGTCCCGGACAATAACGGTCCGGCTTCCATCACTATATTCTGTCGTGGTAGTTCCGCTGGCGTCATTATATACCGCACGGACTTGCTTGCCCGAATATTCTGCGATATTAATTGGCCGTCCTTCTTTGTCGTAGGTATACATCTGCCGGTCCCCGAGCCGGTTCGTCTCACCGGTCAGTTCCGCAAACTCGTTTCTTTCAAGCTGATAGGAGTTCCCCGCCCCATCGGTAAAGACAACCTGACGGCCCCGGTTAGTATAGCTATATCGCTCTGTTATCTCTCCACCTGTTTTCACCTCCACGATCCGTCCAAGACTATCATAACGGTATTCCTTGTTTATGCCGGGCCGCCCGGTCTCTTTCCAGAGCCGCCCCGCTTCATCATAGATACCTTCCCATTGGACCCCCGCCGCATCGCTTATCTTCGATGCCTGTCCTAAATGGTTGTAGGTATAGGTTTCCGTGGTCAGGTCCGGAAATGTTATTTGCGCCAGCTTGCCTATCTCATTCCAGGCGAATTTGGTCTCTTTTCCATAGCTGTCTTTCGCGCTTACCAGTTGGCCGACACGATTATAGGTCCATATCCATTCATTTCCCAATCCATCTGCCTTTTTTATCACTTCGCCCCAAGCATTCAAATACCATGTGGAAACATACACGCCCCCTTCGGTAACCGTCACTGTCCTATTGGCGTCCTGATAAGTCCAATCTGTTATAGGTATAGGTCGTAACCAGACCCATAGGGCTGGTCATGGTTGCTGGGTCCGCAACCCACGAACCCTGCATAATCGTAATGGTATGGTCCATCATCCCCGATACCTTCAAATAAAGGTAATGGTTGTCTTAAAACCCCTAATCACCGGCTTCAATAGCTTTGCGGAGGTGCCAAGACTCCCCCGACACCTCTGCGTTGATCCGGAATAAAAAGCTGACACTATGCCGGATATTCTGTTACTTCTCGCGGTCTCTCCCAGTGGACAAAACATGCTGTGTACATAAGGGGAACCACAACCAGCAATAGAAACAGAGCCAATACATCTTTATGTCGTTTCATACACTACTCTCCTAATAGGGCCGGTCTTTGTTAGGGAAGATAAATACCATCCTTACCGGGGCTCGTTAGCACAACTGATTCTACATCCCAATTTATCAAATAAGGTGTAATCCATTCAGGAGGAACTGCCCCATATCTTTCCTCTATCACAGAGTCATAAAGTTCAATGCGTACATATTTGTCCTGCACAGATTTGGAATACACACCTTGGCTAGCCCCAGTAATCTGCACCTTCCCATTCGTTGTTGTATCCCTTAAATATATCCGGTATACACTATATTCAGACGGTGGGTACATTGTTTCTACTAAAATGACCATTTTTCCGCCACCATTTTCAACAGTAACAGTACCAGGATATTCTGATGTTACTCCCTCATTATACGATCCCTCCCAGTGGATTAGACATGCTGTGTACATAAAGGGAACTACAACCAGCAATAGAGCCAATACATCTTTACGGTGTTTCATACACTACGGTCCTATTATGTCCGGTCCTTGCTGCCCGTCCTTGTTGGGGAAATAAAGACTCAGCCCGTGCTCCCCCGATAGCATAACTGATTCTATTTCCCAATTTATCAAATCGGATGTAAGCCCCTTTCTTTCCTGTATCACAGATTCAGAAAGTTCAATCTTTACATATTTGCCCTGCACAGATTGAGAATACGATTTTTTAGCATCCCCAGTAATCTGCTCCATTCTATTCGTAGTTATATCCAGCAAATGTATTCGATATACACCATAATCAGACGGTGGGTACATTGTTTCTACTAAAATGACCATTTTTCCGTCACCTTTTTCAACAGTAATCGTACCCGGATATTCTGTTACTTCTCGCGGTCTCTCCCAGTGGACAAAACATGCTGTGTACATAAGGGGAACCACAACCAGCAATAGAGCCAATACACCTTTACGTTGTTTCATATACTACTCTCCTAATAGGTCCTGAATATCTTTGATAGCTTGTGAATGGAAGCCAGATGCCTTGAGGATTCTTGCTTCATTTCTAAGACGGTCTATCAAATCCTGATCCGTTTGATAATTTTTGCCAGTAACAGCATCTGTTTTAGTAACAAAAAAGTCATACAGGTCCGATGCCCATTGTCCAACAAATTGCGCTCGCCCCTCAAGGGTCACAATTTGATAGTAATTCTTTATTTTTGCAAAATCAAAGCCTGGTGCTGTTGGATCTCCCAGGTCATATGGGTTTGGCCACCCAAATTTACCATCTAAATCATAAGTGGTATCGTATAAATATTCCAAGCCAAACGCTATACCAGAAAAGATATAGCCACCATTCTGCCATTGAATTTGGTGGAATAATTCATGGACTCCATTAGCAACTACTTGCGCCTCATCCGAACCGGTACTCACTGCACCATATCCAGTTAGATCCGGTTGTGTGTAAATCGATCCCCACGGTGCTGATCCGGTTCTGCCGTTACCATATTCAAATTCTACACCCTTAACACGGTCAGAAAATTCCTTGCCCAGCGCATACTCCATCATTACTTTTGCATCAAAACTATTTTCAATGAGCCTTATTTTATCGAGTTCCGCTTGTCCGCCATCATTCCCGCTTAACCCAAAACGGTCTGTGTAATTTACCGGGTCGTTGTTCACATACGCAAACCAATTGCTGCCGTCCCGTATCGGGTCTATGGTGGTAAACCGCGCCTGTTCCGGTTTGTAATCCCGGAAGCCGTAGTTATACAGGCCGGTCGCCATATCATACGGCTTGCCGGTATAGCCCAGACTCATCCCGGTTGAGAACTCCCCCTTGTAGGGCTTCCCAAAGGCATCGTATTCGTAC
>BNVD01000065.1 GCA_025997835.1 Spirochaetia bacterium | reverse complement strand
GGCGCTGACCGTCCGCACGGTGATTTGCGTGGGGCTTAGGCGGCCTTGAATATCCTTAAGGACGCCGCTTTCCATCACCTTAAAAAGGTTACCCCGCCGGTCATACATTTCGCTTTGATAATTGATGTGGGTGCTTTTATCTATCCAGGAAATTATTTTCGAATACTGAAAACTATCGTCCCGGGAAACGGATTGAATAACATAACAATCGGCGCCCTTTAGATTTTCTTCCCGTAAGACCGTATGGGTGTCTTTTTCAACCGCGCGGTTTGCGGTGGACATATCATCGTAGGAAAAATCGGTCCCCATGAAATTACCGCCCCCTTCGGATGCCGCGATACGGCGTACCTTCCCGAGACTCGGCAGGAAGATCCACCGGTCGCTGTCCCCTGCGGATTTATCTATGGTAAGAAAGCGGGTGCCCTTTACCGTTGCCGGGCCTTGAAAGACGATCACCATGCGCTCGTTTCCCTGGGCATCGTCCTTGGCGTACTGGTCAATGACGCGCTCGGTGGTGGAACCGTTCTTGGCGGTAATCACCATGCGGGAACGGGAAGAAGTGGTCGCCGCTTCGATCCGGTTCCGGGAGGCGCGGACGATGGCTTCGGCGTTCTGTGCGGACAGTGATACTGCGCAGCACACAATGGCTGCAATCACCATGATGGTCTTTTTCATTTTCGTTTTCATTTCGTTACTCCTTGTATATTTGAGCCATAAATAAATTTTGGCTTTATCAATGTTAATAGCGCGGGGATAAGGGTCAGGCTTAATAATGCGGTGATGATCATTGCCAGGGCGACCAGAATGCCCATATCGGCAATAATATTGAAGCGGGAAAAGGCCAGCACCCCAAAGCCGCCACCCACGGATAGGGCGTTGACGATAATCGCCTTGCCGGAACTTTGAAAGGCACGATGTAAAAAAGCATTTTTATCGGCAGAACCGGCGCCGGCGAGGTATTCCCGCTTAAAACTATCCATAAAATGGATCGTGTAATCAATACCGATACCGACGATGAGACTGGCAATGATAGCGGTTCCAATATTGAGCTTGATACCGAGGAAACCCATGATCGCAAAATTGAAGATAATAGCGAGCGCAATTGACGTGCCGCCGATCAAACCGGCAGCCAGTGAGCGGTTTGACACGGCAATAATAATAAACACCATCAGGAGGGAAAAGGCAATGGTAATTAACTGGGAGGAAACAACCAAATCACTGATTGCTATTTCCAGGGATGCGCCGCCGCCTACGGTAAAACGTACCGTGTCGGGAAATAATTTTTCCCCGTAGGCCTTAATGGAATCAATCACCTGCATCGTATCGTTGCGGCCAAGGGTGCGCATCTGCACATCGGATCGTATCGCTGTTGGTTCAATGGGGTCATTGGAATAACCGGTGTCGTTGCCGGACAGTAATACTAAATAATTGGCAATAAGCTGTTCCAGTTCGGCGTCGGTTGTTTTGCCGTATTTTTCAGGGGACCGGGGAATTTCATAATAGGCCATGCCTTCGTAATTCGTCCGCCGCTTGAGCTCCCGAACCAGATCATGTGCGTTCATATTTATACCGGCGCCTGCCGCCGAATCAAGCAGGGCGATGAAATCCCGGGCCTCCAATTTTTCCGTATTTGTTTCAGTCCCCGTCATTTCAATATCCCCGGCGGCAAATTCAGGCGTTGAGGAATCATCATCAAAAACCCCAAACCCGAATTCACCGCTATCGCTATCGTCAAATTGCACTGCGGATGCTTTTATTCCCTCAGGACTTTCATCCACGTTAAATACCTGGTTGATCCGTTTTATCATATCGGTAAATCCGGCTACTTTTCCGACCATCGGCTCCCGTTCCATGAGGGTTGCGGAAAGTTCATCCAGGGCGGAAAGCACCTTTGGATCAAGCAGGGCCGACGTGCTGTCCGCCTCAAGCGCCACGGTTACATTTTTTGATCCGCCGAATTTTTCACGGATAAATTTGTCGGAACGGGCAATATCAGATTCTTCATCAAAATATTCAACAACCACATTGTCAATAACAAGTTTGGAAGTGCCATACAAGGCAATGCCCGTCAGGATAAGGATGAAAAATAATATGCGTCCTTTTCTTTGTACCAGCGCAAAAAACCATTCACCGATTCTTATATCGAAATTATTTTTTTGCAGGCGCTCTTTTTTGAATTTTACCGGCAGGGGCCCGCTGATTAACAAACAGGCGGGGATTAAGGTGACCGCCATGATAAACGCAGTGAGGACGCCTATTGAAGTCATGACGCCGAATTCGCGCATGGGAACAATCGGGGTAAAACAAAAAGAAATAAAACCCGCAAGGGTGGTCAGCGCCGCAAGAAAAACCGGTTTTGCCAGGCGCCGCAGTAAAGCGAATATCACCTGTTTGTGTTCTTCCGTTGTCAATGTTCTGTTGTTTGTTTCCGCAAGATAATGGGTTACAAGGTGAATCCCGTAGGCGCTCCCCACCGCCATGAGCATCACCGGAACCACCATCGCAATAAGCGAAAGTTTCATACCTAAAAGCGGCACGACACCGACAGACCAAATGGTTGCAATCATTACCGTTAGGGAAGGAAGGATAACCCCCGATGCGCGGCGGAAGGAAAAAAACAATACCCCCAGCAGGACAACTACTATCATGGGAATAAGGAGAAATATATCATCGGTCATGGCTTCGGTTACCGTGGCGCTTATCACCGGCGTTCCGGTAACATACACGGTGGCGTATTCACCAAACATTTCCCGCGCCGTATCACGAACCTTATAGAGGGTTGCAATCACCGCCGGTTTGCCGGAATCGCCCTGGGATACATCAATGGGTATCAAAATCTGGGTCGATGAAAGATCATTCGACACAAGGGAGCCCTGGTATAAATCCCATGACGCAATTTTTCGTTGGAGGTCGGCAATTTCTTCCGGGGTCCCGGTAAAATCATCCCCTACCAAGTCGCTCACCAGAATGGTGTCCCCCTCGCCGCTTATGTAATCGGTTGTCATCAGGGAGGACACATCGCCGACAAATTCGAGGCGGCTTATCTCTTTGATATACTGCTGTAAGCGTTTCAAGAAAGCCGGTTCAAAAACCGTGCCGATGGGCCGTTCCAGACCGACGAAAATGGACACCGAATTGCCGAAGAGTTCTTCATAATGGTCTGAAATAACCCGCGATTCGTGTTTGTCAGGCAGAAACCGGAAGTTATTATTGTCCAGCACCAGGCGCGGCAATTGAAGCGCAAAGAAAACGGTGATCAGCGCAATGATCCCTACAATAAGTTTTGGATGCCTAAAAAATTTTTCCATGTTCTTTCTTTTCTCCTTGATGTTTCAGTTGTTTCCGACTATAGTGACACCAAGATGGGATTACAACAGACAGTTGGTTTAAATATGTCGCAATTCAAACACAACAACCTGTTGGTGTTGGTTTCCCGGTATCTTTCTGAAAAGTGTTGGGATTTTTTCCAAACAAGGGAGGAAAAATGGAAAAATCAAAGGAAAACCGTAAAGTCCGCTATACCAAAAAAGTGTTGACCGAATGCCTCATCGAATTGCTCCAGTCCCAGCCCATTTCGGCCATCTCGATCAAGGAACTCTGCGCCCGTGCGGACATTAACCGTTCAACCTTTTACGCTCATTATAAGGATCAGTACGCCCTTTTGAAGGAAATAGAAGCGGATGCCCTGGCATTACTCGAAGAGATGAAAAACCGGCATAGCTTTCAATCCGGTAAAGAGGCGGTGTTAGGGATAACGGAAGAGGCCCTGGGTCTTATTTCCGCCAACGTGAACTGGCTGCAGGTTTTATTTAATGAACAGAGTGAAATTCAGTTTCAGCGGAAAGTATTCAGCTTTATACAGCAAGAGGGGATGCTGCAATTCAAAAAGGACGAAATGCTTGACGATGCCGCCAAAGAATACCACATCACCTTTGCCCTGAACGGCAGTATTGCTGTCATTCAGCGGTGGATAAAAAACGGCATGAATGTTCCCAAGGAACAGTTAGCCCGGATGATCATCAAATTGAACCGGCTGGAGTGAAATAAAGCGCACTTATTTTTGAATTTTTAATGCGTTAATTATTCGTTGTCGCTCACCACTTTCATTTGTTCTGCACCGAATAATCGGCAAATCATACTTCTGGAGGATTCCATTCTTTAGTTTGTCCCGCTCCGCTTGCCGAGTTCCCTCCTTGTGATAATCGGCGCCATCAACCTCCACGATAAGCCGTGGTACTCTGCCGAGTTTATCGAAGATGAGAAAATCAACATGGGTCAAGCTGTTCATAGCGTACTGCGCTTCGGGATCGTTCAACTTGCTCGTGTCGCGGATAATCATTTTCAGCGGAACATGTACGGCAACAGCATATTCGCATATAAGCCATAGATGCAAAACTGTATTTGCAGTTACACTCTCTTTTAGCTGTATATCTACTGATACGTTGCTTTTGTGATGATACTCAATAAAATGCTTGTATTCCAACTCAATCCCATCAAGTTCCTGTTTTAAACGCGATAATTTGTTTTTCTTGACAAGCATATCATTGAGCAGAACGAACAGCGTCTGCAATTTCTGACGAACGGCTGCTTCTCGCTCCGGCGAAAGTTTCCATGACGAGAAATTCGGCAAAGGCTTTTGCGATTCGATAAACCCACGCTTGTTATCGGAGTTGCCGAGGTATGCGGCAATGAAGTCCACATTATGCTTTTTCAACTTTTCAAGAACATTTGCCGTTGCGGAGTTGTTGCTTGAAACAACGGCAACGCTTTCGTTATGCATAACCGCATTGGCAATAATGTTAAGTATCGTCTGTGTTTTACCCGTTCCGGGTGGTCCTTCTATGACAGAAAGCGTACTTGAGAGCGCATTATCCACAGCTTGCTTTTGACTGATATTGAAGCCGAACGGATAGACGGTGGTATCGGCATGGTCTGTCCTATCCATCTTTAAATTTCCGAACAAGAACGCTGACAGCATACTGTCCTCGCTGACAAAGTCGATTTTGCCATATCGGTTGGCAAGGATATTATTGCCTTCCGTATCTTTAAGCCCAACCGCATGAGCTATACGGGTCAGATATTCAAAACAATTTTTAGCATCTGGTTTTGCAAGGGCTGAATCAACAAATCGTATATTATGCGCCGCATAGGAGTACATTTTGCCGTTATAATAGGTTATATCAACCATATCGCCATTCTGTTGCCACGAGCGAATAGAATCGGTTTTATCCTCAGCCTTGATGATTATCCGTTGTTTTTGCGTCATATTTTTTCCCACGAATTTGCGGTGAAGAGAGGGCGCTACGCTCATAAAGCATGAGGGTAATCTTCTTGCGTAATGTCCGCAACTCACCCTTTAGCTTCATTCTTTTCCGCCATTTTATCTATCTCATCCGGGTTTGACCAAGCCCATTTACAATACCCCATTTTGTCCGATCTGTCATCAGAACCGGAACCATCACCCCAAAGGTCATACATCCTCTTACCCCAGGAACGCATTGAATCAAGCAATGCATACTCCTTTCCATTATGTTCAAGGATCGGAATATAGGTGCCGCCATATTGGTATTCTATACCGCTTAATCTAATATTGTTAATTTTACAATAAACGTTCATGCACTCATCTGCTGCGTTATATAATTGGGTGCGCTCATCCGGGGATAAATTCATATCCCAACAGTCAATGTATTTTAAACTTTCTTCACAACTAACTGTTTTAATAACTCTCACCCCTTCTTCTCCTCTGGCGTTGCCATACCCGATTTTCCTCCAAAAAGCAAAGCCTTAAGAAACACATCATTCAGCAATTTGTCTTTATCCGTTTGATCCGTTACGGTAATTACATGAGACAGGCCAACATCTTTTAACTTTCTTGAGGCCACAATCAAATCATGTTTCTCTTTATCGGTCATCCCTTCTCAGCCCCCCATCGTTTTAAAAATTCATCCGGTGTTATCGCCGGAACAGGAGAAGCCGTAAAATCTTTTGTGTTGCGCGTAATAATGTAGTCAACGCCAACCCTGTCTGCACATGACGATTGCACGGCATCCTCGAAATCGTTCATCGCGCCCGAAAAACCATACATAAGATCATCTTGAGTAACAACAGCAATTGTGAGTATGCTAATCAGTTTCTGTAATACATCGCTTACTTTGTTTTGCTCATTATATTTACGCAAGATATACATTACATCGGTAATTGAAATAGTAGATACATACCCTGTATTAGTTACTTCAAACACTTTAAAAGACGCTTCATAGCCAGGTCGTTTTGAGACAAGGTCAACTATGATGTTGGTATCAAAAAAAAGTTTCATTGCCGTGCCAACCTTTCAGCCTTTATCGCATCCTCATCAACATCCGCAGGGACTAATCCAATAAGACTTTCCAGAACAGCTCGCTTTTCCTGTATACGTTTTTGTTTTTCCGCCGGGGTCATCCCAGCGACCGCAGTATCAATAACCGAAGTATCATCTACGGTTTGTGTATGAGCCGACTCTAAAAAAGTAATGATGACTTCCTGCCGCCCGGTAATCGACACCGGTTGATTCGGATAAGCCGCTTTTCCGTCATAAATTCCTTTGACTGCCAACATAAATCCTCCTATTATTACCACGCTAATACGATAATACCTAAAAGCTCAGGACTTTGCTATAGGGAAAATGGGCTTTTCTCTCTGCCCATCGGGGAGCCGCTGTTCCGGCATGGGCGTCTCCATGTTTGCCTATATGGGATTAACATCCGCTAATCCCGCAGCCGCTTCTCCGTCAACGCACAAAATCCCGCGTCAAGCTCTATACCGATATAAAACCGTTCACCCACCATGCCGCAGGCAACACCGGTAGTACCGCTTCCGTTAAAGGGGTCCAGTATCACCGCTCCCGGATTGGTTGAGGCGCGGATTATTCTGGTGAGTAAGGCCAGCGGTTTTTGTGTCGGATGCTTTCCCTGCGCCTTTTCCTGTTTACCCGGTGTAGGGATCGACCATACCGAGCGCATTTGGGTGTTTTCGTTTTTCAGTTTGTCTTCGGGGAATGCGCCGTCCTTCATTGCCTGATAGTTAAAGACGTGTTTAGCGTTGGTATCTTTTCTGGCCCATAACAGCGTTTCGTGGGATGCGGTGAAAAAACGGCAGCTGAGGTTGGGGGCGGCGTTCGGTTTAAACCACACAATATCGTTCAGGATATGAAAACTGTTTTTCTGTAGTATATAGCCGCACTGATAGATACTGTGATAGGTGCCGCTGATCCAAATCGTGCCTTCCGGTTTTAGCACCCGGCGGCAGGCGCGTATCCACGCATCATGAAAGGCCGTGTCGTCATCAAAGCCGCCGCTTTTGTCCCAGTCGCCTTTGTTCACCGGAACCATTCTGCCGTTCTGACAGGTAAAGCCGTTGTTGGACAGCATATAGGGCGGGTCGGCGAAAATCATGTCGATAGAATTTTCTTCAATGTGTGACAGCGCTTCAAGACAATCATCCTGATACAGGACGGCATACTCAGACTGATAAAAGGGTGTTCGGACTCGAGGTCCGCATTTCGCCATGCTATTCCTCCTTTTACGGCGTGTTTACACGATACGATAGCCTATCATGGAATTTACTGAAATACTACGCCCCGGAATTTAAACTTGACCCACAAACAAGATAGGAGAAAACTCCCAAAAAATCAATAGATTCGTATTTGTTTGCAAAAAAAACTAAAAAAAACGCAACTTTTTTCAAAAACGCTTGACATTTTTCGCTTTCCTTGTCACTTTAATTTTAAGTGTTACCCGCTGGGTTTTCAGCAAGTTTGGTACATTTATTCTGACGGAGTTCAAGGGAAAAGGGATATGCGGCAATTGAGCAACAACCGGGTGTTAGAAAACACCCAGTCAGTCATGTTTTTGACTGAACACGGTCGTACTATCATCCCCCCCCCACACACACACATAGTTTTTTCGTTTACTGTCTTTTTTCTCATCAGATACCGGGATGGTCCTTTGCATAGAAGGAGTATTCCGGTTTTTATTTTGGTGATATATCCGCAAAAACGTGATACAGCTTCGTTGAAGAATATTACAAACAGAATTTGCAGATAATCAAATAGAGTAAGGAGTTTTTTATGAAGAGAAGTATTCTGGTACTGGCAATTGCTGCGGTAGTTGCCGGTGGTGTTTGGGCGCAGACCCCTGGTGCCGGCTTAACCGATGACGATGTTTGGGCGGTGCAGGACCGGTTGCCTGGTTTTAGCGCTTTTGGGGCTGAGTCCATCGAGAGCGCGAGCAGCGGCGGCCGTTTTTCGTCGGACATTGACAACTATATTGGTGTCAATGACTATAGTCAGGACATCGGTACCTTCTTCTTTCTGGGCGGTAGCACCGATGTCGGCGCCACAAATGGAGACGGAGCGATACACTTTGGTATTGGGAAGACGCTGGGGGCGGATAACTATCTGGGACTCTACTATGGCGGGCTCCTCTTAAAGGCAAGCGGCGGCAATGATGGCGCTGATGACCCCAATAAAGTTGCAACTACAACCTGGGGCAGCAATTTGGCGGTACTGTTCGGAAACAACGCTATCGGCGGCATCCGGCTTGATTTGCTTTTGAATCAAGGTAATGCTCCCATAACGGATGTTACGACTACGGCCGCCGGGAACAAGTATTCTTATGACGGCAAAGGCTTAACAGCCGCCCTGTCCTGGGGTAAAAATATCGGCGCGCTGGACCCCCACGCAACCGTTGGCTTCAAGTTCCCCGATACCCAAAAGAGCTATGATGCTGATGGCAAGGTGGCTGGGACCATAACCGAGAACTCCGCACTCTATGTGAATCTCGGAACCTATATCACCCTGAGCGATACCACCAGTGCCAGCGTAGATCTGGATATTGTGAATGGATTCGGTAAGACAACCAAAAATGAGGATCCCAGCCTTAAAGGAACAGCGGGCGGCGAATTCTCAGGCAATCTTGGCTTGGGTATTTCCAAAAAAGCCAACCTGGGTGACAAGATTACTGTGAGTGCCAAGGTTCCCCTGGATGTTGCTCTTGCGATCGTTAATGCGAACGATGTTAAGGGCGATCCGGCTGACGTTGATAAAGCTGCCGAGCGGTATTTTGGTCTTAAGGCCGGCCTAAACCTGGGCGCCAAATTTCAGGCCACCGAGAAGTTTGCTTTCTATACCGGTATCAAACTCCCCGCCTTTAACTGGACCGTCAACAGTTGGGCCGAAGGCGATGATCAGAAAAAAGATGACGACCCAACTATAAAAGCTACCGATTGGGCCGTCGAGATTTTTGGAAGCGGTTCTTCATTCCCCAAGGTCGAGCTTGGCCTGACCTTTACCCCGGTAGAAAATCTGGTAATCGGGTTGGGGCTCAATAGCCTGGTCAACAGTAATGCGAACACATGGAGTTTGAATCCGGCAAACTGGGGCGGCAAACTCGCGGTGAGCTACAAGTTCTAAGCTAAGTGTTCCGCGATTGTTTCTGTGGGCTTGCCTGGTTCTTTCCAACGGGAACCGGGCAAACCCTTTTTTTGGCTTTTTCTCCCTCCAATTGAAGCAAAATCGCAACTCATTGCCATACTATATGTGGGGGTTTAATGATGAAACAGAGTTTACGTACCATGATGGCGGCAAACCACGCTGTGAGCCGCATTGCTGTCTGCGCCGCGATAGTCGTGCTGGGGCTTGCGGCCCTGACGGTGAACTGCGCCGGGTTCAGCGCCAAAACGGCCGGCATCCGCGCTTACCGGTACACACCGGGCGTCTACGCGGGTACCGGCCAGGGCTTCCGGGGGCCGGTACAGGTGGCGGTTCGTCTTGACGCCAACGGCATCACCGGGATCGAGATTCTCAAGTTTGAGGATGACTATCTGCCCGGCGGCGCGGCTATGGAAGAACTGCTGGAACTGGTTCTGGACGGGGCGGACACCAATGTCGACGCCATATCCGGTGCCACCGAATCCAGCGCAGGGTTCCTGTCCGCCGTAGAGGACGCTCTGGGGAAGGCCAGGAGTTTGTTGCACTTCGTGCAATTCAATAGAAAAAATCGGCTTTCAAGCCGATTTTTACCCTGCAAACTCCGTAAGGAGCCCGTTAATAGCAGGTTTTTTGCGGCCTCAAGCGCAAAAAACCTACAAG
>BNVD01000064.1 GCA_025997835.1 Spirochaetia bacterium | reverse complement strand
GAGCCGGTACTGAACCCGGTATGGGTGCTGCTGGTTACGGGGGAAAAGCCCACCGTGACGGCCCTGATTGGGGGCGGTATCATTATTGCGGCGGTAGTAGTTGTGTCGCTGGCGGGGAAGCGACGGGAATTGCGGGCGTAACTCACCCTATCAGCATGGCATCGCCGTAACTGAAAAACCGGTAACCTTCCCGCACCGCCTCGGCGTAGCTTTCCAGAATGAAGTCCCGCCCGGCAAAAGCCGAAACGAGCATGAGCAGCGTTGATTGGGGGGTGTGGAAGTTGGTGAACAGGGCATCGGCGGCTTTGAAGGTATAGCCAGGGTAGATGAAGATTGAGGTGGCCCCCTCCCCCCGCCGCAGTTTCCCGGTTGCGCTGCCGCCGGGTCTCGCAGTGACATCGAGGCGCGTAGCGCCCTCGGGTCCCAATGGGACCCAAGCCGATTCCAGCGTGCGGACGCTGGTGGTGCCTACGGCGATGACCTTCCGGCCTTCCGCCTTGGCCCCCTCGATCCGGGTGGCGGTTTCTTCGGTGATAGAATAACACTCCTCGTGCATACGGTGTTCCTCGATGGTTTCGGTACGCACCGGAAGGAAGGTACCGAGCCCCACGTGGAGGGTGATAAAGGCGGTTTCGATGCCCCGCACCGCCAGTTCCGTAAGGAGTTCACGGGTAAAGTGGAGCCCTGCGGTGGGGGCGGCCACGGACCTGCCGGGTCCGGCGGAGTCAACGGTACCGGCGTAGACCGTCTGGTAGCGATCGCTGTCGGCGGCGGTGTCCTCCCGCTTGATGTAGGGCGGCAGGGGGATGTGGCCGTGGATGTCCAGCCAGTCATCATCAATGGGATGGTCAAAGGTGATGAGGCGGAATTCACCGTCTTCCCCGGTTATTTCGGCTTCGGTTCCATCGCCGAATACATAGCGGCTGCCAAGTCGGCGGCGTTTGGAGCGCTGGGCCATGACTTTCCAGGTACGGCAGCCGTCAACCGTCGTATCCGTCGTATCCGTCGTATCCGTCGTATCCGTTGGATACGTTACCGTTTCATCTATTTTATTAAGCAGCAAAAACTCAACCTGAGCCCCGGTCTGCTTCGATACGCCCAAAAGCCGGGCCTTGCGGACTTTTGAGTTATTGAACACCAACAGGGGCTTTGGCCCCAACAAGCCCGACTCCAATAGTTCGGGAAGGTCCGTCACCCGGTGATGGGAACGGGTCCGGGCAGCGCGGTCCAGAACCATAAGGCGACTCTGTCCCCGTTCCGCCGGAGGATACTGGGCGATGAGGTGCTCAGGGAGATCAAAAGTAAAATCGGAAAGTTTCATCGTTACTACCGGCCTGTTAAAAGAGCAGTCCGCCGGTATCGCCCTTGCCGCGAGCAAGCTTGAGGTGATCGTAGGCCAAAGCGGTAACCACCCGGCCCCTTGGGGTGCGCTGGAGGAGCCCCGACTGGATCAGAAAGGGTTCGTAATAGTCCTCCAGGGTGTCCACCGCCTCCCCCACGGAGATAGCCAGCGTTTCGGCGCCCACCGGCCCACCGTTGTACCGTTCAATGATGATCCGCAGGATTTCCCGGTCGTGCTTTTCCAGCCCCAGAGCGTCGATTTCCAGCCGCTTGAGGCCCTGCTCCACCACCTGCCGGGTGATGGCCTGCGCGCCCAGCACCTGGGCAAAGTCCCGCATACGGCGCAGAAGCCGATTCACCACACGGGGGGTGCCGCGGGCGGAGGCGGCCAAAAGGGAGGCGGCGTCATTGTCCACGGCAATCTTGAGGATACCCGCGGAACGGCGGACTATGGCCTCCATATCGGCCTGTTCGTAGAAAGCGAACCGGCAGGTGATACCGAAGCGTCCGATGAGGGGGCTTGAGACGTTCCCCGCCTTGGTGGTGGCCCCTACCAGCGTAAAGGGCGGTATCGGCAGCCGGATGGTCCGGGCGCTGGGGCCCTGCCCGATGATCCAGTCCAGTTCGTAGTCTTCCATGGCGATGTAGAGCATTTCCTCAATGGCGGGCTTGAGCCGGTGAATCTCGTCGATAAAGAACACGGTTTTTTCCTTCACCGTGGTAAGGATGCCCGCCAGGTCCTTGGGCTTATCCAGCGCCGGGGCGGAGGTGACCTTGAAGTCTACCCCCAGTTCATTGGCTACCACCTGGGCCAGGGTCGTCTTACCCAGTCCCGGCGGCCCAATCAGGAACAGATGATCCAGACTCTCATTGCGCTCCCTGGCGGCGGTGATAAACACCGAAAGGTTTTCCTTCATCGACGCCTGCCCCAGAAATTCCGTAAGGCTCCGGGGGCGGAGGGAGAGGTCCCGGTCGTCGTCGGAGAGGGGATGCTCCGGGTGCAGAAGGCCGGGCGCAGCGGGGACAACACCGATGGGAGCATCGTTCCCATCAGGGGCGGGTTTAGGGCCGCGTCTCGGCGCACCGGGAGGTAATTGTGCCATATAGGGGTACTATAGCCTGATGAGGGCGGAATTTACAAGAAGACGCGAAAACGGCGCCTGGCACAACATCATAAACATAAGAGTCTTTAACCGCAAAGTCGAAGAAGTCGAATAAGTTTTTGGCCATTTTAACCTCGTTTTCCCTTCCCTTTTTCGACTTCTTCGACTTCGCGGTTCAATTTCTTCATCTTCATGTTGCTAAGTTTATGATGTTGTGTCTGGCACCGGTTACGCCCCGGACAAATACAGAATCGCCTGCTTAAACAGGATTTTCTCTTTTTCCGCACCCGTTACACCGGGAGGGAGGGCGGCTTCGGCCTTGTTGAGCGCTTCGGCGGCGGCGCGGCGGTCGTAGCCCATGCCGGCCAGGGCTTCCGCCAGTTCGCCGTAGGGGGATGATTGGGCGGCGGAGGTTTTTGCCGTGGCGAGTTTTCCTTTCAGCGTGAGGATCATCTTCTGGGCGGTCTTTTTGCCCAGGCCGGGAACGGCTTCAAGACGGCCGAGGTCCTCCGCTTCCAATGCCCGCTCCAACTCCTCCTGCCCTATGCCGCTCATGATCTTGAGGGCCGCCTTGGGGCCTATCCCTTCAACCTTGAGGAGTTCGAGGAAGGTAGCCCGGCGGGTGTCGTCGGCAAAGCCGAAAAGTTTCATCAGGTCTTCCCGGTGGTAGAGCCAGAGGTAGATCCGGGCTTCTTCCCCAACCGGGGGGAGACGGCTCAAATCGGTGGCGGGCATGGCGATGTTCCATTCGATGCCGCCGGTCTCTATGTGGAGGGTGTCGGAGAGCTTTTCGGTGAGTTTTCCGCGGATACTGTTAAACATGGAGGAAGTATACATAGAAAAAGGCGGAAACGCAAAGTACGCTCAGACTACAATGGATTGCGGCCCCCCGTGGGCGCAACAAATTGCCGCGGCCAGCGCGTCGGCGGCGTGGTCCGGCTTGGGGATAGCGGTGAGGCCCAGAATGAGGCGAACCATCTCCTGCACCTGGTGTTTGTCCGCCGAGCTTTGGCCCACCACCGCCTGTTTGATGGCGTTGGGGGTCAGTTCGCAGACCGGGAGACCCTGCTGGACCAGGGCCATGCAGAGCACCCCCCTGGCTTCGGCTACCGCCATGGCGCTTGAGACATTCCGGGCAAAGTAAAGGTTTTCAATGGCCGATTCGGCGGGTTGCCAGGTTTCCAGCACGTCCCGGATGGACTGGTAGATAAAAAAAAGGCGTTCCGCCCGTGGACGGTCCGCACCGGTTTCGATACAGCCGTGACCAAGGTACCGGAGCCGCCGGTTATCAAAGTCGATAACCCCCCAGCCGGTAGAGGCCAGCCCGGGGTCTACGCCGATGATTCGGCGTACCCTCGAACCGGCGGGCAGTTTTGACGGCGGCAAGCCCTCAATCTTTGAGAGCAAACCGGACTTCCCCTCCCCCGCTTCACGCATACCTACGGTACGGTGCGTCCCATCGGGGCGCTTATTCGTCTTCGAACCCGTCGGGGATGGCGACATTGGAGTAGACGTTCTGCACGTCCTCGTTCTCCTCCAGCTTGTCAATGAGTTTGAGCGCCTTGGAGGTGCCCTCCTTATCCAACTCAACCTCGACATCCGCGACCATGCTTACTTCGGCACTCATGGTTTCAAAACCCTTTTCGGAAAGGACATTGGCCACAGCTTCAAAGTCTTCAGGGGCGGTGGTTACCTCGATAATACCGTCGGAAAGGGCAACATCTTCGGCGCCGCCGTCCAATGCCGCTTCCATGACTTGATCCTCGGTGTATTTTTCCCCATCCAGGGTGATGATCCCTTCGCGCTTGAAAAGCCGTGAGACCGACCCGGATTTGGCAAGCTCGGCGCCCGCACGGGTAAGAATGTTACGCACATCCGCCGCAGCGCGATTCCGGTTATCGGTAAGCACCTCGATAAGAATCGCCCCCTCGCCAAGACGCGCCTCATAGGTCAACTCTTCGTAGCTTACCCCCTCAAGCTCGCCGGTCCCCTTCTTGATGGCCCGGTCGATGTTATCCTTGGGCATATTTGCGCCCCTGGCCTTGAGAATAGCGGTCCGCAGCCGCGGATTGGCATCGGGACTGCCCCCGCCCATCCTGGCGGCAATGGATATTTCCTTTATCAGTTTGGTGAAGATTTGGCCGCGTTTTGCGTCGGCGGCCCCTTTTGCGTGCTTAATAGTCGCCCATTTACTGTGGCCGGACATGACAACTCCTGTTTTATGCGGTAGAATCACCGCATCATTCAGCATCATTCAATCGAAGCGAAACAACGTTTCGCGTACTGGTGTGGATGATAGCGGATATTGTGTGGGATGTCTAGTGATTTGATGTCGCACGTATACGGGCATATACGGGCGGCGCAGCGTACGGCCCGATGCCCGCCCGGACGGACAACAACTTTACGCGAACCAGGCGCATTTTCCGGCTGAGGGATTGGGTTTGTTGGCTAAGACGCCTAAGCTTTTTTGTTGGTTGCCGTATGTTCGGTCATCAGGCCGTCCGCCGCACCGCCCGCCTTTGTCGGCTATTATGGGATATATCATTTCCATCAGGTTGGATGGGTAAGAGCTTGGGGATTGGTCTGGCTGCGTCTGCCGCTATAGGCCGTGGAGAGTGTTCCGGCACCGCCCGCCTTTGTCGGTTATATGGGAAGTATCATTTCTCTCTGGTTGGGTGGGTAAGAGCATGAAGGAGGCTGTATGGCAAAAGGGTTTACAATCAATGGCACGGTCTACGATGCCCGCAATCCGTTGATTATTGCGGAGTTGGGGACGGGGCATGGGGCGGATGGGGATAAGGCGCGGGAATTGATTGACGCGGCGGCGGGGGCGGGGGCGGATTGCGTCAAGGTGCAGATGGTCTATGCGGATGAGATTCTGCACCCCAATACGGGGGAGGTGCTGCTGCCGGGGGGGAGGATACGGTTATACGATACGTTTAAGCGGCTTGAGGTGGATACCCGGTTTTATGACGATATGAAGACGTATACGGAAAAGCGGGGGCTTTTGTTCCTGTGTACCCCCTTTGGGCCGAAAAGCGCGGCGGAATTGGCGGCGTTGAAACCGGCGGTGCTTAAAATCGCATCGCCGGAGCTTAACTATACGAGCCTGCTCAGGCAGGTTGCTTCGTATAAATTGCCGGTGTTGCTGTCTTCCGGGGTTTCGATGCTGGCGGATATTGAGACGGCGCTGGAATTTTTCGCGGCGGTTGATGTGTGCCTCCTCCATTGTGTTACCGCTTATCCCGCGCCGGAACGGGACTACAATCTCAGGCTTCTGGGGACGCTGGGGGCGGTGTTCGGAGTTGCCGTGGGGGTGAGCGACCACAGCCTGGACAGTACGCTGGTTCCGGCACTGGCAGTGGCCACGGGGGCGGCGGCTATTGAGAAGCACTTCTGCCTGAGCCGGGACGATCCGGGGTTGGACGATCCTATCGCCCTGCCGCCAACGGAATTTAAGCGGATGAGTGCCGCGGTGCGCCGGGCGGCGGGGATGGAGGCCATCGCCGTTATTGAGGAGCTGTCACGGGAGCGGGGGCGCGAATTGGTGGAGACGGTTCTGGGGGACGGGGTGAAGCGGCTGGCACCGTCGGAACAGGCGAATTACGAGCGGACCAACCGGTCCCTGCACGCCCTGCGGGATATTGCCGAAGGGGAAGTAATACGGGCCGATATGGTAGGGGTGCTTAGGACCGAAAAGGTGTTAAGGCCGGGTCTGCCGCCGTCATGGGAGGACAGGATTACCGGCAGACGGGCACGGAGCTTTATCCCGGCGGGGGAAGGGATTCGGTTAGAGGATATTTAAGGAGCCTGTTGCACTTGTAGATTTTTTGCGCTGGATGCCGCAAAAAACCTACTATTAGAGGGCTCCTTACACAGTTTGCAGGGTAAAAATCGGCTTGAAAGCCGATTTTTTCTATTGAAATGCACAAAGTGCAACAAACTGCTAAGGACAGCAAAGCGCACATCGAAAAAAAAGGCGGAGCCCCCTTTCGGTTTCTCCGCCCTCCCTCCGTTTTTTAACTCGATGAGCCAGTTCCAAAATTAAGAATTTTAACCACCGAGGACACGTCAGACCTTCGGTCTGCGGGCACAGAGGAAAACAAGGAATTCTACAAAAACTCCGTGTCCTCCGTGCTCTCTGTGGTTTATCTTCTTCAGTTTTTCCTACAGCTTAAACAGCAACTCCTCATACCCCGGAAAAGGCCACGCATCCTTGGCGACCATCTTCTCCAGCAAGTCGGCGCGGGAGCGAACCGCGTCCATGGCGGGCCGGACCTTCTCGAAGTAGGCTTTGGCCTGGGCGAAGGGGTCTTCGACACCCTGGGATTCAGTAAGGGCGGTCTCCAGTTTGGCGGTTTCGTCGTAGAGCTCGGTGGAAAGTTCGGCGATACGCTTGACCCGCTTGGCCTGGGACACATTGGACGCCCCGATAGCCGCCAGGGCCGCCGCGTCCCCTGCGAGGGATCCGGCGAAAGCAGTAACCGCAGGGAAGATGTAGCGGCGAGCCAAATCAATGGTAACCCCCGCTTCAATGTTGATCTGCTTGGAGTACTTTTCCAGGTATATGTGATACCGGCTTTCCAGTTCTTCCCTGGTAAAGACCCCGTGGGTCTCGAACAGGGCGATGGTTTCACTCCGGGTCAGCACCGAAAGGGCGTCCACGGTGTTCCGCACATTGGGCAGTCCCCGGCGTTCCGCTTCCAGGACCCATTCATCGGCATAGCCGTTGCCGTTAAAAACTACCTTTTTGTGGCTTTTGTAGGATTCCTTGATGATGTTCTGAATAGCGTCGATCTTGTTGGGCGCTTTCTCCAGCTTGTCGGCGAATTCCGACAGCACCTGGGCTACCGCCGCGTTGAGGTAGGTGTTGGGGGTGGCGATGGACTGGGAAGAACCCACCATGCGGAACTCAAACTTGTTCCCCGTAAAGGCGAAGGGGCTGGTACGGTTCCGGTCGGACACATCCTTGGGCAGATTCGGGAGGCTCGTAACCCCAAGTTTGATCTGGGCCCCCGTATCGGTCTTGCCCCCGGCCTTTCCCTCGGCGATGTTGTCCAGAATTTCCGTTAAGGGACCGCCAAAGAAGATTGAAATGATAGCCGGGGGGGCCTCGTTGGCGCCCAAGCGGTGATCGTTGGCGGCGGTGGCCGCCGAAGAACGGATCAGTAGGGCATAGCGGTCTACGGCCTCCACCACAGCCGTGGTAAAGAGGAGGAACCGGGCGTTGGATTCGGGGTTCTCGCCGGGCTCAAAGAGGTTGATCCCGTCATCGGTGGCGATAGACCAGTTGTTGTGTTTCCCCGAACCGTTCACCCCGGCAAAGGGCTTTTCGTGGAGCAGCCCCTCCATACCGTGACGGCGGGCCACACTGCGGATGGTTTCCATCGCCAGTTGATTGCCGTCCACCGCAAAAGAGCTGTTGGTATACACCGGGGCAAGCTCAAACTGATTGGGGGCCACCTCGTTATGCTGGGTCTTTGCGGGAATCCCCACCTTCCACAGTTCCAGGTTCAGTTCCCGCATAAAATCGGCCACCCGTTCCTTGATGGCGCCGAAGTAATGGTCCTCCATCTCCTGCCCCTTGGCCGGAAGCGCACCGAACACGGTACGGCCCGTGAGGATCAGGTCCGGGCGCTGGTCGTAGAATGCCTTATCCACCAGAAAGTACTCCTGTTCCGGGCCCACGGTGGTGAACACCCGCTTGGTGGTATCGTTCCCCATAGCGCGAAGCACCCGCAGTGCCTGTTTGCTCAGGGCATCAATCGATTTGAGGAGCGGCACCTTCTTGTCCAGTGCCTGACCGTAGTAGCTGATAAAGGCCGTGGGGATACAGAGGGTGGTCCCGGTCCGGTCCTGCTTGAGGAAGGCGGGGCTCGTCACGTCCCAGGCGGTATAGCCGCGGGCCTCGAAGGTCGCCCGGAGCCCCCCGGAAGGGAAGCTCGACGCGTCGGGCTCACCCTTGATGAGTTCCTTCCCGGAAAATTCCATGATAATCCTGCCGTCCCCGCTGGGGGAGATAAAGGAATCGTGTTTCTCCGCCGTAAGGCCGGTAAGGGGGTGGAACCAGTGGGTGTAGTGGCTGGCCCCTTTCTCGATAGCCCAGTCCCGCATGGAGGACGCCACTACTTCCGCCGCCTCCAGGGTCAGTTCCTTTTCGCCGTTCTGAACCGCCACAATCTCTTTATAGATGTTTTTCGGCAGCCGCTCCCGCATAACCGCGTTGGAAAACGAATTGGAACCGTACAGTTCCGCCACCGGGGTTTGGGTAAAATCAATCCCCGAACAATGCTCTTTCGCACAACAACTCATAGAATCATCCTCCGTATGATAATAAGCAAATTCCATGCCAAGCGGGGGATACCTGCCGAAAAATCAGATGACGATGAGCGTACAATGGGATGATGACGCGGTAAGTGTTTGCGGCATAAGGAATTGTGACATGGATGATAATACGACGGGCCTATAGGCGGGTGGTACGGTAGTAGAGATGAGAAAGGCAGCCGGGTATGAAGGTACATGGATGTAGGGTTTAAGGTGGTTCATACATAAATGTAGGGTTTGTTTAATCTTCATATCCCATATACATACGCTAGAATCAACCGGAGTAATGGGATATGATTACCACTGTGTTCTTCTTGCAACAATCCCCGGTACCATACATAACACGGTTCAGAGCGCGGTTCGTACTGGCCCTGGCGTTGCTTGGCGGGACGGTATATCAGGGGGTTACCAATGAGCCGCCGGATATGGCCGGGACATACGCCGCTGAGACAGGCTTGGGGACGGCGGGAGACGGAAGCCCGGAGGCGGTGAGCCGGGCGGAACAGGTGATGCGGGCGCTGGCGGCGGCGTATCCTGATGTTATCCCGGAGGCGGTGGAGCGGGACGGGGATTGGGCGGTGCCGGTACGGGGGGAATGGTTCTATTATGCCGAGGGGCGGCTCCTGCCCGCCGGACTGCGGAACAGGTTTGCGGAATACGATCCCCAGCCGTTTTACAACTACCCCGCCGAGCTTCCGCCCTGGAAAACACCGGGGCGGGAGGAGGCCGAACGGTTCCGGGATGCCGCCAAACGCAGGGCGGCGAATCCGCCGAAACGGTCCCAGCACTTCTACGATGCCCTTTGGCGGGCTCATAGCCGGGAAGAATCCTACGAACGGGTCAAGACGATACGATTTTTGGGTCAAAAAATATTGGTTCATTATATGATTCTGGAAGAACTTACCCTGGTGGAAGAACAAATCCGGCAGGAGGCCAGAACCGATGCCCAGGTACGGCAGTGGGCGGCCAATCTAAAAACCGTCTCAACCTGGAACTGGCGGAGCATCGCCCAAACCCAAAGCCGGAGCTTCCACGCCTACGCTGCGGCCATCGATCTCCTCCCTCCCTCCTACCGGACCGCCGATACCTACTGGCTCTGGACCGCGGAGAAAAACCCCCAATGGTGGACCGTCCCTTACAACAGACGGCTCCAGCCGCCGGCGAAGGTAATCAAAGCCTTTGAGGCCCGAGGCTTTATCTGGGGCGGCAAATGGATGTTTTTCGATACCATGCACTTTGAATATCGCCCGGAAATACTCATCCTGAATAATCTGCCCATCCGTTCATATTAGCTACGCGATACCACCCACAGCGATATCAAATGCCCCATAGTTGTTTGTAATGTTCCCCGATAAACAAGAATATTGATCCGCAATGAATGAATCC
>BNVD01000063.1 GCA_025997835.1 Spirochaetia bacterium | reverse complement strand
GTAAATCTACCGGTATCAGCATCGGCGTCTCCCGATCTATCTCCACAAATCGTATTCCCATACCCCCTTTTTACCATATTTTGTCGGTGTGTGGCGATCCCCTGGGAAAGTGCGACAGGCTCCTAGGAGCTGATGGGCGTCGATGGGGTCAATTCTTCCTATGTGATTATTGATTCTCTCTCTCAACGTGAGCCTTTAGGTTTATACGGTTTTTCCCCAAGATTTAGCCATTTTTGTGGCTTTTTGCGGCCCCGCTAACAAGTTTCATAATTTTTTTCTGAAAAACGCATTTTTCTCTTGACATTTCAGAATTCCCAAGCTATATTCAAATAGGAATGAACGTTCATTCCGCTAATTCAATTTTGGAGGTCTTTTATGGGTATTATCGCAATCGTTTTGGGGATTATGGGAACCCTTCCTATAATCCGATGTGCCGTCCTGGTGTTGGGACTCTTGGTGTCGGGCCTGTTAGCCCTATTGGGGTTAATAGGCAGCGGCCCGGCTTTTTTTGTGGGAGGGTGAACTATGCCTGTCCAGTCAACTAAACGGGACGACCTCTTGAATGCCGCCCTAAAACTCATCGCCGGCCAGGGCTTCCATGCCGCGCCCATGTCCCAAATTGCCGAAGAAGCCAATATCGGCGTGGGGACGATTTACCGCTATTTCAAGAATAAGGACGAGCTGATTAACGGCCTCTACCTTGAAATCCGCAAGCGCATGGCCGAGGCAATCGGCAAAGACCGGGACGATGCCGCGCCGTTAAAAGCGCAATTCGTAAAATCTTTGCAAAACCTTATCCGCTATTTGATTGATAACCCGGCGGAAATACAGTTTACCCAACAATACGAGAATTCGCCGTTCATTACCGATGAGACAAAAGCGGAAATCGAAAAAACAGCATCCCCCATTTCTGATTTGCTTATCCTGGCGCAAAAAGAAAAGCTGTTAAAGCCCTTGCCTTTTCCGGTGCTTATGGCGATGTTTTCCGGCGCGTCAAATGGGCTGTTAAAAGCGTATTTGCAAAAGAAATCGTCCCCCGCAAAAATGGACGAAGCGATTGAGGCAATCTGGGATATGTTAGTTCCCAAAAATACAGAAGGAGTAAAACAATGAAAAAGTGTTTAATTGTGAGTGTGTTTCTTTTGGCGGCATCCCTTTGTTTCGCACAAATAACAGGGAATGTCGAAGTTTACGGCGGAGCCGCGCTGTTTGATGAAACCGGCGGAATGAACGGCCCTGAAACCGTTTATAAGTCGGCTTCCGTTTCGGCGGGTATTTCCGGCGGAGTTTATTTTAACGAATCCATTGGCCTCAAAGCCTATTTGGATTTTCTCATTCCGCTGGCCTTTACCGCCGACCCTGACGGCGGAACTGCGCTAACACGGAATGACTACGATTTTCTTTTGGGAATGGATGAATTTTTCGGTGTTGTGTATAACGTGGTCAAAACAGAGCGGCTGAAGGTTCCGGTAATGGCGGGATTTCACGGTAAACTGTTCTTTTCCACTATTTCAGATTATTTTACCACGGCGATAAACAGCGGTATCGGTCTTGGAATTGGCGTAGAATATGCCTTTAGCAAAAACTGGTATATTCTGGCCCGGGTAAACGGCTCATTCGATTTCCTGGGATTTTCGATAATGACACCGCCGGAAGGCGGCCCGAAATTCGACATGGCCTTAATACGCACATGGGGATTTGTGCCTCATATTGGCATCGGTTTTAGGTTTTAGGAGGAATCGATGAAAAACACTACTGCAAACTTTTCCAAACCGGGCATTGTGCTTTTGCTCATCGGTATCTTTGGTATTCTCAACGCCATTGGCGATACAGTTACCTTGATTCTGGCAATAACACAATCATTTGAAGGTAAGGCCTTCTTTTCTTTTTTCTTTCAGGTTTTTGCCGATAAAGGTTTATTTTTAATCGCAATGCCGCTGACATTATTTTGCAATATTTTGTTTTTGGTGTTTATGTTTGGGCGCAAATTGTTTTTGTTTCAAATGTTTTTCTTTGCGTCCTGCATTATAGCGCTTGTTCATGTGCTGGTCAATTTGTTTGCCTTATACCCGCTTACCATTTTTGATATTATGGTAAACGCAGGATTTAGCCCTTTAATTACCAGTCTTATTAGTCCTACGCTTGGGTTATTAAAGGCAACATATCCGGTGTTTTTAGTAACCGGGATACTTGGCTGCATGGGTTTATTGGTCGTCTGTTTTATATACTTCAAACGTTCAAAACGGATTGCCGCCTGGTTTGGGTTGAACAGTACAGTGTAGAGTATATTTTTTATTGTATAGATTTTGCAACAAGGGGCTGTCCAAAAAGAAAAGCCAGCCCCTTTTCCTCAAGATCGGTCTACGCCGACTTCTGCAACATATGAATCTCCGGCGGCTCGGACTTCTCGACTACCTCCTGGGTAATCACCACCCGTTTGCCTCCCGACATAGAGGGAATCTCAAACATGATGCCCGTCATCAGCCGCTCCACAATGGCGCGCAGTCCCCGTGCGCCGGTTTTTTGCTTAATCGCCGTATCCGCAATGGCGTTAATCGCCCCTTCGGTAAACTCAAGTTTCACATCGTCAATCGTCAGGGAGGCCTGGAACTGCTTTACAATGGCGTTCCGGGGCTCGGTGATGATTCGCCGCAGGTCGTCACGGGAGAGGTCCTCAAGACACACCGTGATGGGGAGCCGCCCGATAAATTCGGGGATCATCCCGAAGTGAATAAGGTCGTCCGGGTGCAGGGCATCGTAGAGTTCGCTGAGCTTACGGTTCTTCTTGTCCCGGATGTCCGCGCCGAATCCCATAGGATGCTGTACCACCCGCCGCTCGATGTACTTGTCCAGCCCCACAAAGGCCCCGCCGCAGATAAAGAGGATGTTCGTGGTATCGATGCGGATCATCTCCTGATTGGGATGCTTCCGCCCGCCCTGGGGGGGCACCGACGCGATGGTCCCTTCAATGATCTTGAGGAGGGCCTGCTGCACCCCTTCGCCGGACACGTCACGGGTTATCGAAACATTCTCCCCCTTGCGGGCGATCTTGTCAATTTCATCAATATATACGATGCCCCGTTCGGCGGCGGCAATGTTCCCGCCGGCATTTTGAATCAGCTTGAGGAGGATATTTTCCACATCCTCCCCCACATAGCCCGCCTCGGTGAGGGTCGTGGCATCCACAATGGCAAAGGGCACTTTGAGCTTCTTGGCCAAGGTCTTTGCCAGCAGGGTCTTGCCGGTTCCGGTGGGGCCGATGAGGAGGACGTTGGACTTTTCAATTTCCACATCGTCCGGTTCCTTGGCGGGGTTGGCGATACGTTTATAGTGATTGTACACCGCCACCGCGAGAGCCCGCTTGGCATCCTCCTGGCCGATGATGAACATATCCAGGTAGGACTTTATCTCCCTGGGAGTAGGGATGTCCCCGGTAAACTGGGTGGAAAGATCGTGATCTTCCTCCGTCAAAATCTTGCGGCAGACCTCCACACATTCATCGCAGATGAAGATGTCGTTCGGGCCCGCGATAAGCCGCCGCGCGGTGTCCGCGCTTTTCCCGCAAAACGAGCAGGTCCGCTCGAATCCCCCGGAACCATTACGCAATCGTGCCATGTTTTTCCCTCACCAAAATGCGATCCGCCACGCCGTAGGTGACCGCTTCATCGGCGGCCATATAGTAATCCCGTTCCATGTCACGGGAGACAGTTTCAAGGTCCTTGCCGGTATGCCGGGCGAAATAATCAATGGTCATCTTCTTTAAGCGCAGGATTTCCTTGGCCTGAATCCCAATATCACGGGCCTGTCCCTGTACGCCGCCCCAAGGCTGATGGATGAGCACCCGTGACGATGGCAGCACCAGCCGCTTTCCCGGCGCCCCTGCGGTGAGGATCAGCGCCGCCATGCTGGCCGCCTGACCCAGACAAATGGTCTGGACATCGCACTTAACGTACTGCATGGTGTCGTAGATGGCAAACCCCGCCGTAACCGACCCGCCGGGGGAGTTGATGTAGAGGTTGATGTCCTTCTCCGAGTCCTGGCCGTCCAGAAAAAGGAGCTGAGCCACCACCAGATCCGAACTCAGGTCGTTGATTTCCCCGTCCAGAAAGACGATACGGTCTTTGAGGAGCCGGGAATAGATGTCGTAGGAACGTTCGCCGACACCGGTCTGTTCAACCACGATGGGGACGAGGGTATTCATTTGTTCGTTCATGTATCTAATCTACCCATTATTTGAGATGAGGTCCACATATTTCGCTTTTTTGCCGGGTTTTATCGTATTTTCCGCCAATAAAAGGTCAAAAAGTTTCCGCTCTTTAATATCCTCCGCAAGATATTCCCGCATATTCTGCTGTTCGTAGTATTTTTTCACATCCTCTACTGATGTATCGGACTCTGCGGCTATTGTCTCAAACTCTTTTTCCGTTTCTTCGCCGGAAGCCGCTAATTTCTGGTCCTGAATGAGGGTTTCCACGATGAGCCTGCTGTGCAGGGCCTTAACCGCCTCAGGCCGCCATTCCTCAAAGATGGCATCCCGGCCCTTGCCGGACCGTTCCATTAACTGGGTAAGCTGTTCCGCATCGGTCCCGAACTGCCGGGCCATGGTCCGCCACCGGGTATCAAGCTCGATCCGCACCATGGATTCGGGGATATCCGCAGGGGTTGCCTCCATCACTTTTTCCAGTATCCGGCTTATTTTGATATCCCTAAGCCGCTTTTCCAATGTTCTGGTCAGCCGGTCCCTGATGCTGGTCTTAAGGTCCTCCAGTGTTTTGAACTTCTCGTCCACATCCTGGGCCAGATCGTCGTCCAGTTTGGGGAGCTGCCGTTCCTTGACGGCGGTTACGGTTACCCGGATCTTTTTGGTCTTTCCGGCGAGGTCCTTATCTTCTTCGGTTTCGGGGTAGGTTTTGGTGATGTCTTTGGTTTCGCCCTTCTTCATCCCCGCAACATCATCATCAAACTTGAACACATTGTAGCCCGTTCCCAGGGTAAAGACGAAATCTTCCCGCTCGGTCCCCGCTACCGGCTCCCCGGCATCGGATAGTTCGGCGTAATTGACGGTGACCACATCCCCCTTGGCGGCGGCTTCGGCATCGTCCTTGTCCATGACGATGGCGTTCCGGTCCCGGATGGCGTCCAGTTCGCGGGTAAGGTCCTCGTCTTCCACTTTGGCGGTGTCGGCCTCCACGGTAAGGCCCTTCCAGGGCCCCACGGTGATCTTGGGCAGCACATCGTAGACCACGGAGAACTTCAGGTCCGCGTCCAAATCAAGGGCGGGGGGCTCATCCTGAAGCTGAGGGGTTGAATAGGGGAGGGGCCGGTCCTCTTTGGGGAAGGATTCGTCCTCAAAAACCTGGGTAACCGCCCCTTCGATGATATGCCCCAGGGCCTCCCCCTTAAAGGCGTCGCCGAACTTGCGGACAAGTACCTCACGCGGCACTTTCCCCTTCCTGAAACCCGGAATTTGCAGGGTTTTGCTGTATTCATTGATAAGTTTGTCGTATTCGGTACGCACATCGTCTTTTGCGATGGTCACGGTCAGCTTTACCGCCGAATGTTCAAGCCGCGCTACTTCTTTTGATACGGTCACGTTGGTCCTCTTTGGCATTATAAAATTGGCGTACTACAGCGGAAAACGGGAGTCGGACCCGCGCCATGCGTCGCTACGCTCCGCTTGTCGATAGGAATGGTATTTACGGTCCGCCTCCCGCAAATACCCTCTATGGTAAACCCGTTAAGCGGAAAACGGGAGTCGGACCCGCGACATACGTCCCTACGGGCCAATAGGCCCTCCGGTCCGTTTGTCGATAGGAATGGTATTTACGGTCCGCCTCCCGCAAATACTGTCTATGGTAAACCCGTTAAGCGGAAAACGGGAGTCGGACCCGCGACATCGACCTTGGCAAGGTCGCGCTCTACCACTGAGCTATTTCCGCATGATGCAGGGAAGGGGGCTTGGCCTGTGGTTTAGGACTAAAGCCTAAGGGACTTTAGTCCCATGCGAGAGAAGGGACTCGAACCCTTACGCTTACGCACCAGCTCCTAAGGCTGGCGTGTCTACCAATTCCACCACTCTCGCGCTGCCGGTAACAGGCAAGACCCTTACACTGGGGAAAGTTTAGCGGGATTGGGGGCGAGGTGTCAAGATACGCCCGGCGCTCCAAGGGTCTCCCTAAACCGCAGAACCGGCCAGCCCCGCCGTTTCGCCACCCGTTCTAGAATATGATCCGGGTTTACCGCCACCGGGTGACCGCAGAATTCCATCAGCGGCAGGTCCGTGTAGGAATCGGAGTAAAACCAGACATCTTCCGGGGGCAGGGCCCGCTCCTTTAGCCAGGCTTCCACGGCGTTTTTTTTGTTTTTTCCGAAGGGGACACTCCCCAGAATACGGCCCGTGGTCTTGCCGTCAATAAACTCCAGGACGCTGTCTATGGAACCGGGAAGCGAAAGCCAGGATTCCAGGGGCCGGATCAGGGTATCAAAGGAGGAGGTGGCAAGGTACACCGGTTCCCCCTTTTCCTGAAGGGAGCGGATGAGGCGTACCCCATCAGTATAGATATTGGGCTTGAGCCGGCGGGTAAAATAGGCGTCCGCGAGGTTTTCCATTATCCCCCGATCGATTCCCGCCAGATGGGTCACCGCTTGGGCGATAAAATCCTGATTCACCAGTCCGATCTTGTAGCGAACCCATTCAAGGGGAAGCCGCCAAAACTGCCGGATGGAGAACACCCCTTGTTTGAAGCCCTCCAGTAAAAAATAGTAGGCGGTGGATTTTTTAACCAGAGTATAGTCCACATCAAACAGGTGTATGCTCATACAAATTCCAGATATTCGCTTTTCCGCAGGGCCTGTTCCGCGTATTCCCCCCGCATCGCTTCCGGGAGCAAGGCGGCAAGCTGCCCCATCATCTCTTCGGTCATCTGCCCCCGCGCGGCTTTACCGGGCCTGCCGTCACCACACTTAAACCGGAAAGGCCGGCCCACCTTAATGCAGAAGGGGGTACGTTTAAAATGCCGCAGATTTTCCCAGAGTTTTTGACCCCCAAAATGAGCCACCGGCAGCACCGGAGCGCCGGTGGCCAGGGACAGTTGGATAATACCGCCTTTACCCTTTTGCAGTACCCCGTTGCGGCTCCGGCTCCCTTCTGGGGCGACGATCATAAAGAATCCCCGGGCCATTGCCTCCCGAACCCGCCTAAAACTCTCGTTATAGGAACCGTCCCGGTCCAGCGGAACGGCGCTATACGTGTTCATGAGGAAAGCAAGGGCGGGATTTTCCCAGCTTTCTTCCTTGGCTAGGCCCGTAACCCGCCGGGGGTAGCCGTAGGAGGCCAGTATGGGGACTTCCACAAAATTGATATGGTTGATGGCGAGGATCACCGGGCCGGTCCAGGCGGAGGAATTACCGGTTCCGGTTTCCAGTTTCTCCAGCGCTTCTTTGTATTCACCGGCATCGATTTTACAGACGGCCCCCAGGATACTCCGCAGAATAGAGGAAACCACGATCCACCGGAAAGCCGATCCGTTTTTTATGCGCTTATTAATCGGAGTACCCCCGGCCTGCAGTGTATGGACAATTCCTTCCCGTCAAGACAGACCGTTTCCCCATCGCAATGGGCGGCCATGCCCCCGGTGAGGGCTTTAAGGCGGTAATTCACCGCCCGGTCCACGGTAACGCCCCCGCACGCTTCCTGGGTTCCCTTGGTATAGCCGAGGATGAGCTTGCAGATTTGCAGCCGGGTCCGGTGGGTGGCGGCGCACATATCAAGCGCCCCATCGTTCAGGCTTGCCCGGGGCCCCATGAAGAACGTGCCCCCCATACGCCGGCCATTCATCAGGGATACGATGAGGGCGTCAATGGTGAGGGATTTATCATCGTACGTGATTTCCAGGCGTGGGGAAGGATCAAGGCGGATCATCATGATGATCGCTCCGAGTGCGTATGACAGGGCGCTGTGGACCCGCTTCATTTGGGCGGCTTCAAACCCCACCTTGGTATCAAACCCTATCCCCACACCGTTGACGAAATACCGCCCTTCGGGAAAGTAGCCCCCCGTCACGAACCCCGCGTCCAGGGGAATATTCTTCCGTTGGATCAGGATTTCGAGCGCCGGTTCCAAATCCTCAGGGATCCCGGCGGTACAGGAAAAATCGTTCCCCCGGCCTATGGGCAAATGCCCGAACAGGGGCGGGAAGGGCGGGGGCTCCTTCCGGGTCAAAAGGCCGTTGACCACTTCGTTACAGGTCCCGTCCCCACCCGCGGCTACTACCGCCGTATCCCGGTCCAAAGGGCAATTCCGGGCGATTTCTATGGCATCCCCCGGCCCTTTGGTCAGTACAACCTCGTAGTTTTCCCCGCGATCCCGTAAAAACGCTTCTACCTTTGGTGCTTCTTTTAGTGCCGTTCCCTTACCTGCTATTGGGTTAAGGATAACCAGTAATTTACCCTTCCCGGCGGGCTCTGTTTGGGCATCAAGCATCATTCCCCCTACAATCAAGGTATTTTAGCGAAAGAAACAAAGAAATACAATATTGAAAATAGGAATGGATTGTATGGTCCGGAGAACAACGAATTCTCCGGCTGTTAAGGCTTAAAGCGGAAAACGGGAGTCGGACCCGCGACATCGACCTTGGCAAGGTCGCGCTCTACCACTGAGCTATTTCCGCAAGAAATAAAACCGAAGGTTTTATTTTACATGAGCCGCCCGAGGATCGAACTCAGGACCCGCAGATTAAGAGTCTGCTGCTCTACCAGCTGAGCTAGCGGCCCAAAAAAACACAATCCGTCAAGATTGCCGCGCCGCGTGTTACCTTGCGTCCGACACGACTCGAACGTGCGACCTACGGATTCGAAGTCCGTTGCTCTATCCAGCTGAGCTACGAACGCATAAGACCTTCAGAATGTACCACGGGTACCTCAAAAAGGTCAAGGGTGGATGACGGGGTTTGCCTTTCAGTCCTCAGCATCGTGCTTCGGACTTCCAGGCCGGGGTTTTTGCTAAACGTCCGTCCATGGACGTTTACCCTGCGAAGCCGTTCGGCTTCTACGGGCCGCAAAAACCCTTCAAACCCCGCCTTTTCTCGCTCCAAAGGATTCGGGTGGATGACGGGGTTTGCCTTTCAGTCCTCAGCATCGTGCTTCGGACTTCCAGGCCGGGGTTTTTGCTAAACGTCCGTCCATGGACGTTTACCCTGCGAAGCCGTTCGGCTTCTACGGGCCGCAAAAACCCTTCAAACCCCGCCTTTTCTCGCTCCAAAGGATTCGGGTGGATGACGGGGTTTGCCTTTCAGTCCTCAGCATCGTGCTTCGGACTTCCAGGCCGGGGTTTTTGCTAAACGTCCGTCCATGGACATTTGCCCTGCGAAGCCGTTCGGCTTCTACGGGCCGCAAAAACCCTTCAAACCCCGCCTTTTCTCGCTCCAAAGGATTCGGGTGGATGACGGGGTTTGAACCCGCGACGGCCAGATCCACAATCTGGAACTCTACCACTGAGCTACATCCACCATAATTGACGCTTATCACTCTGCTGTATTGGGGGCGGCTCTGTCAAGTACTCTTCGAGTACGGTACTCTCCGAGTACAGTACTCGGACAAAGTACGGAAGGGGTAAAGCGGGTATTTGACACGACACCGGTTGATGCGTATTATGGGAATTAACTTAATGCATTAGGAACCCAATGCAAACACAAAGAGGCAAAACATGAGCAGTTCCATTCTGAAAAACGCCGTTTCCATTCCGAATCTTCCCTGGGAAGACCGGCCCGCGCACAGTGACCCCAAAAAAGAGACGCTGTGGCGGTATTCCAAAAACCCCGTTATTGCGCGGGATATAACCCTGCACTCAAACAGTATTTTTAACAGCGCGGTGGTGCCGTACAAAGGCGGATTCGCCGGTGTGTTCCGTTGTGACGATACTTCCCGCCGCATGAATATTCACGCCGGTTTCAGCAAAGACGGTCTTAGCTGGGACATCAAAGATGAAGTGATTGACTTTATCAAAACCGATCCGGGACTGCCGGATGCGGAGTACAAGTACGATCCGCGGGTTGTCTTTGTGGAGGACCGCTGGTATATCATCTGGTGTAACGGCTATTTTGGGCCCTGTATCGGTATGGGCTACACCTTCGATTTTGAAAAGTTTTATCTCCTGGAAAATGCCACCATGATTTTTAACCGTAACGGGGTGTTGTTCCCGCGGAAAATTACCCGCGGTACCACCTCCAGCTATGCCATGTTCTCGCGGCCAAGCGATTCCGGGCATACCCCCTTCGGCGACATCATTTATTCAGAAAGCCCGGACCTTACCTACTGGGGTAAACACCGGCACGTGATGGGTACCTTAAGCTCACATCCGTGGCAGAGTACCAAGATTGGCGCAGGACCGGCTCCCATCGAAACTTCCGAAGGCTGGCTCCTGTTCTATCACGGTGTCTTAAATAGCTGCAACGGCTTTGTCTATTCATTTGGTGCGGCCCTGCTTGACCTTGACGAGCCCTGGAAGGTGATTGCCCGGGGCGGTCCCTATCTTATAAACCCACGGGAACAGTACGAATGTGTCGGCGATGTGCCGAACGTCACCTTCCCCTGTACCTCCCTTGTTGACGGCGATACGGGACGTATTGCCATTTACTACGGCTGCGCGGACACCGTGACGGGACTGGTTTTTGGTACGGTTGATGAAGTAGTTGATTTTGTGAAGCGCAATCCG
>BNVD01000062.1 GCA_025997835.1 Spirochaetia bacterium | reverse complement strand
CCGGCAAGTGGAAGAAAAAACTGGGGGAAGAAAAACTGTACAAGTATTGCACCATTACCCGGCGCTACCTTGACGAATGTGACGCCTACGGTGAAATGGGTAATACCCGTGAATTTATCCGCGAACTTCGCAAGACCCTGCCCGAAAATGATGAACCCTTTGTGCCGATTCAGGCTACCTGACAGGTTAGAAACTAACGGCATACTGCCCGTCGGGAACGGTTTTAATGACTTTCGGTTCCGTCATGCCCGGATAATGGATGATACAGTCATTGCCCGAACCCGAATAGATTGTGCATCTTACCGGACGCGCATTTTGCCAGGTTAGATCGATGGTAAAATTCCCCTGGGCGCGCAGCCCCGTGAAACTCCCGCTTGACCAGGCGGAAGGCAGTGCGGGCAGCAGATTGATGTACCCAAGGTGGCTCTGGATGAGCATTTCCGCAATACCGGCAGTTGCGCCGAAATTCCCGTCAATCTGGAACGGGGGATGGGCATCAAGCAGATTTTCGTACAGGCCGCCGTCGTTGTTACTCATGCTGACATCGGTAACGGTGGTCAGGTTCATCGCGGCTTTGAGCAGGGCGCGGGCATGATCCCCATCGAGAAGCCGCGCCCACAACGCGATTTTCCAGGCGCGAGCCCAGCCCGTCCCAACATCGCCCCTCCCGTTAAGCGAAACCTTCGCCGCATCCGTTAAGCGCGCATCGTTAAGCACGGTAAGCCCGTCTCCGGGGTAGAGGGCGACAAGATGGGAAAGGTGGCGGTGATCATTGCCGGCTGTATCTTTACTGTTGTCGTACTTCCATTCCTTAATCTGGCCCCAGTCGCCCACAGCAAGGCCATTGTCAAGGTTGGTAAATTTTGTTTCAAGATCGACAATGAAGCTATCGTTGATATTCAAAACATTCGCCGCCTTGATTGTCTTGTCAAACAGATCCCATATCAACTGCTGGGCATACGGCACACCGCTCTGCCGGAGGCCCTGCTGCTCAGGCGACCATTCATCAGGCGCTTCCCATGTGCCATTGTTCAAGGTAATTCGATCAAGCCAGAATTCGCAGGCGCTTTTCATCACCGGGTATGCCGTCTGCCGCAGAAAAGTTTCATCATTGGTGTAGGCGTAGTGCTGCCACAGGTGCATACAGTACCAGGCATTGGCGGGCCGGTTGGTTTCCCATTTTGTGTCGTGGGCAAAAATATTCGTCTCTATTCCCAGCGTCCAGCCGCGGTTTCCCAGCGATGCGGCGGAGGACTGCCAATTCCCTCCGCCGCGCAGGGCTTCTGTTGTGATATAATTGAGGAAGGGCAGATGACACTCGGAAAGGTTGGTAACTTCGGCAGGCCAGTAGTTCATTTGGATATTAATATCACTGTGAATATCGGACTGCCAGGGGGGAGCGTCGTCGTTGTTCCATAATCCCTGCAAATTATTTGGAAGGTCCATGCCCCGCGAGGAAGCGAGCATCAAATAACGGCCATACTGAAAATACAGCATATCGATATAATTGCCGTTGACATGGGAGCGGATTAACGTATCGGTAGGAACATCGGGGTCAGGCGCTTTGAGGTCAAGCGTAACACGGTTATACAGGGGCCGGTAATCCTCAAGATGGGTCTTTTTTAAGTCATCGTAGGATTTTTCGGCGGCGGCGTTTATGGCGGACTGCATTCGAAGGGCGAGTGCGTCGGCTGTTTCTCCAATATACGTATCGCTGTGTATATCAAAGTTTGTACCGCCCGCAAGCAAAACCGTTACCGCATCGGCGTTTTCGACAGAGACCTTGTGAGTTTCGGCATCGGCGGAAAGGCTTCCGCCTTCATGTACCACGCGAAGCCGGGCATCGTAGGAAAGCAGATCAAAAGTCCCGCTTATGCTGATTGAATTCGCGGTACCCGATTTTTTTCCGCCGGTATAGGCCTCGGCTAAATCAAGCGTCAGGGAAAGCCTTCCCCGGCTTCCCGGCGTAGTAAAACGCATAACGATCACCTTGTCGGGAAAGCTCG
Organism: Spirochaetia bacterium; assembly: GCA_025997835.1. Classification (GTDB taxonomy): domain Bacteria; phylum Spirochaetota; class Spirochaetia; order Treponematales; family Breznakiellaceae; genus BNVD01. Next base: position 8,732 of record BNVD01000062.1, on the reverse strand, counting down.
CAAAATATTCCCGCAGATACGAAACGCCGTCTACCGTGTACGAAACCGAACCCAATGCGCTGCTAATGGAAAGTTCCCGCCGGTAACCGGTTACGGAAGATCCGTGAGCCATATCGATATAGAGATCACCGAAATTCTGATAGGAGCCGCGGATGGCGCTGCTTCCAGTCCACACGGTTTTTTCGTTGAACTGGATGTGCTCCCGCTCAATACCGCCAAAAAACATCGCGCCCAAATTACCGTTACCGATGGGCAAAGCCTGACGCATCCAGTTTTCGGCGGGGGTGTTGTACCAAAGTTTCATCGGAAAATTTTCCTCAGGTGAAGAACAGGATACCAAACACACGCACACAAAAGCAAGGGGAAATATTTTTTTCATCGTTATCATCCATAATGTATACACATGATACACGATTTAATCAACCAACCCCGCCGCATCACCAACTTCGTTGGTGTGCGGTCGGGGTATGGACCCTTCGCATACAATCAATCCCGGTAATCCTGTTGCCCGGTTTGCAGGGTACAAAATGCCATAAGGGAATCTCTAAAAACTTCAGTTTTTAGAGATTCCCTTAAATTGCGTTACGCACGAAAAACCCAACAAAAAAGCCGGGCGCTTTGATGAACGCCCGGCGAAAAAAGAACTACACTGGCAATTTAAACGCCCGGATCGTTGTACGCCGCAACATACTTGAGTGTGGGATATATCCGGCTCTCGCTGATGGTGATTCTGATCTGGGTAACGCCGGTTTGTTTCGTCGCCAAACGGCAAATCCGCTTAAAGCCGACATTCCGCTTTACGGTTAATGTTGCACCGGAGAAGGTATAAGGAACGGTATCTGCGTAAACGTTTACCCATCCTGAAGTCCCGGTTTTTTGGACTTCTATCTTGAAACATTCAATCCGCTGGCTCTTGCGGATGTTCTCCTGGAGCATCACATGGGTAATGTCCTTCGCAGCGGGCAATTTGATAGTGATGGTAGCGTTTTCCTTCTCGGTTTTTGGCTGCCAGAACGTATCATCGTTTGTCAGGATGTTTTTAGCCGGGTGATCGGGGTCTGCAGCGGGAGTAGTGGTAACCGTTACACCGTCTGCCGCAAGGAGATTCGTTTCCGGCGTACCGGCACCGAAAATATATTCGCCATTACTGTCCTTGCCGGCGTCCCTGCCGTAAATTGCCTTGATCCGTGCGCCGAGTTCCTGCAAGCGTGTTACGTCATTGGCGTTAATCAGCCCGTCCATGTTCGGCGGTACGTTGAGAATCAGATTTACATTGCCGCCTATACAGCGCTCGTATAGCGCAAGCAGATCCGCAAGGCTTTTTGGAGTCTGATTTTCATGGAAAAACCAGCCCGGCCTGATTGAAACGTCGGCTTCCAGGGGATTCCAGATAAGGTCAACCTGGTCTTTCAAATTTTCCCGCTCACCGGTTCTGGGGTCGGTTTTGTTGTTTACCGGAGGGGCTCCCGCGGTCTGCTGGGACTGGGACGTAATGTTCACCGCGTAAGCCTGGGCCGCAGGCACAACACTCCAGTGCGAGGGGAGGACATTCCCCGCCTCGTTTCCAATCCACGCGGCATCGGGCCCCAGATTGGTAAGCACACAGTCGGGCTGCAATTCGCGGATTTTACTGAATATCCGCGGCCAATTGTAGGTTTGTGTGCTGTAATACCATCTAGTCCCTTTCCAGTCATCATGTTCACTGCCTGAACCCGCGCCGTCAAACCACATGGCAAATACATCGCCGTAATCGGTACCCACGTTGGGATCCAGAAGTTCGGTAAGCTGGGCTATAAAAAAATCGTTGTAATCGGAGTAGACCGTACCGTCCGGCCCGGTCCACGGCGTTTTTGGCTGATTCATGGTGTGTATGCCATCGCCGTTGCCCCAGCGATCCCCAAAAATGCCGTAACGTCCCTGGTTGCGGTCCCAGGGGGAAAGGTAGATACCAAATTTCAGTCCGTATCTTTTGCACGAATCCGAAACCATTTTAACGATATCGTGCGGATACGCGGAGTTCATCACGTTATGATTGGTCGTTCTGGTGTCCCAGAGGCAAAAGCCGTCGTGGTGTTTGGCGGTAATAATCACGCCCTTGTAACCTGCCGCCTTGAAGGTCCTAACCCACTGGTCGGTATCCACGTTGGCCGGGTTAAATCGCGTCGGACTCTCCGTGCCCTCACCCCATTCCAGATCGGTAAAGGTGTTCACGCCAAAGTGGACAAAGGCGTAAAAGCCCAGTTCCTGCCAGGCGACCATCCGCTCGTGGGGACGGACGGCGATCAGTTTGCGGGCAACGGCCGCGCCTGGCAGGGAAGTTCCCGCGTCCGATAAGGCTTCGCGTTCTGCATCGGTCAAAAGCGCCTTCCGCATTTCATTTTCTATGGATGTCAGATCATCCCCGCATGATACGGCGCAAAGTGCGCATACACACAAAAAAACGGACACCATGTTCGCAAAAAAGCCAATTTTCTTTTTCATGTTTACTCTCCTTTTATGAACCAGATTGAGCGTTGTACAGCTCAAATTCCCAAATTGAAGGATCCGCCGACGCAGCGATGATGTGTAACTTGAATCGCGTGGACGTAACCGTAGAATCAAATATACAGGTAAATGGAACCGTTGTTCCCCCTGTAGTGCCGGGAACGGCAGTGCCTTTATAGTAGTACGCCCGTTGGTCTGCTGTACCGTCAAAATAGAGAATCTCGAATTCGGTAATGCGGGTGTTGTACGATTTTAGTACGCCGACGTTCACGGTCTTCGCGGCGGCAAACGTAATGGTCGCCGTACACGCACGAGTACTGGAATTCGTTGCCCAGCGAGTGGTGTCATCGCCGTCAACCAGATTACTCACATTATGTGCGCTGTGGTTGTCGGTAGCAGTTACACCGCTTTTCTGGGGCGCGATGTTGGTTCCCAGATTAACGGTTACATTGGTCAGTGCAATGTGGACCGAGCCTGAGACGCCGATATGGCTCTCGCTGTCCGAAACGTCTCCGCCGTCGTAGTTCAGGAAGAGGATATTTTGCCCGGCCTCCTGCGCACTGATGCTTCTGCTCATTTTAAGGGTAAGGGTTTTGTTCGAGGCATTAACTACCGGGCTTGAAAAAGTAATGGCGCTTCCCCCGCCGCTCACCGAGAATCCCGCGCCCGATGCTGCCAGGGGCGCTTTTTGATAGGTGATGACCATTTTATAGCAGTTTGCCGCATCGCCCGTTCCGTCAATTTTTGCCGATTGCATGATCGGGCCAAGCTCTCCTTCGGGGTACACGGTGACTTTTTTGCCTTTGACGGTCAGTTTGCCGCTATCGTTCTTTTCGATAAACCCGATGACGCTCATGCCGGACGCAAGCGCCTTCAATGCGCCGCTTGCTTCGTCAATTACCGCAACGGACGGATTGCTGGAAAACCACACCATGGTATTTTGTTTTCCGGCGCCGCTCCCGGCGCTTACCGTCGCGTCTACCCCCGGCTGAAGCACGAGTTCGCCTGTGGAAGGGGTAATGTCTATCGCGCTTTCATCTTTGAACACAAAGACGTTGTAAAAAATCGACACTTTGCGGCCCACATCATCGTTACCCACGGCCAGCGTTATGTCAAAAATTGCCTGCCGCCGGGGATCGAGTTTGGGTACCTTGACCGTTATTTCAGCGGATGCCCCCGCCGCCAAATTACCGATTTTCGCGGGGCTCACTTCAAACAGGTCCTTATCAGCCCCGAACAGGCGTACCAAGAGATCGCCTGTTTCGCTTGTCCCGTTGTTGGTAACGGTCACCTTTACATCATCAGGGTTGATAAATACCGGCGCGGCAAACTCGACGGCAGTCGGCGCGTAGATGTAAACATCCTTGTCCGCATTCAGATCGATGGAATAGCCCGGGTTCTCATGGTTGTCGGGCGCAGGGTCTTCGTCCTTTGAATGGCGACACCCCAGCACGGCAATTGCCAGCAGCGCGATGAAAATCACCCTGCCTGTCTTGTGAATTCTGTCTATCATGCGATACTCCTTTATAATAATGATATACTGCAAATTGAAAAAAACAATAGTACTTTTTTCGAAAAATACAGCACTATTTTCGAATCTTTTTCTTCGTGGTTAAAGCCGCAGTGATTAACCACAAGCTCCCCACCTGCCTTATTCCCCCTCCCCCGCCTTCATATACTTCTCGATATACTCCGCCTTTATCCGCAGTAAATCCTCCCGCGGCAGGGTGGCGAGGATGCGCCAGCCAAGGTCCAGGGTTTGGTCTATGCTGCGGTTGTCGGTGTCGCTTTGGGTGAGGAACTGCTGCTCAAAAACTTCGCCGAATTTGAGGTAGCGTTTGTCCGCTTCGGAAAGTTCTTCCTCGCCGATGATGGAGGCCAGGTTGCGGACCGACTTGACACGGGAATAGGCGGCGAAAAGCTGGCTGGATACGTCTTTGTGGTCCTCACGGGTCATGCCCGCGCCGATACCGTCCTTCATGAGCCGGGAAAGGCTGGGGAGGCCCGCCACCGGGGGGTAGACGCCGCGCTGGGTGAGTTCCCGGTCCAGCACGATTTGACCTTCGGTGATGTAGCCTGACAGGTCCGGGATGGGGTGGCTGATGTCGTCGTTGGGCATGGTGAGAATCGGGATTTGGGTGATGGAACCGCTGGACCCGTTGATTTTGCCCGCCCGCTCGTAGAGGCTTGCCAAATCCGAGTAGAGGTAGCCGGGGTACCCTTTGCGGCTGGGGACTTCCCCCCGTATCGAGGAAACTTCCCGCAGGGCTTCGCAGTAGTTGGTCATGTCGGTCATTACCACGAGGACGTGCATGTTTTTTTCGTAGGCCAGGTATTCCGCGGCGGTGAGGGCGCACTTGGGGGCCACGAGCCGCTCCAGTGAGGGCGCGTCCGCCAATGAGAGGAACACCGCCACGTTGGAGAGGACGCCGGAGCGCTCAAAATCGTCCAGAAAGAACCGGGCCACGTCGTACTTGACGCCCATGGCGCAGAACACCACCACAAAGGACTCGTCGGCATTGAGGATTTTCGCCTGCCGGACGATTTGGGCGGCCAGTTTGTTGTGGGGAAGGCCGTTACCGGAAAATATGGGGAGTTTTTGGCCCCGGATCAGAGTGTTCATGCCGTCGATGGCGGAAATGCCGGTCTGGATGAAGTCACGCGGATAGGTGCGGGCGTAGGGGTTGATAGGGAGGCCGTTTACGTCCAGGCACGTTGATGAGATGATGTCCCCGTAACCGTCGATGGGTTCCCCAAGGCCATTGAATATCCGTCCCAATAGGCCGGGTCCGACCCTAAGCTCCATAGGCTTACCGAGGAATTCCACCCGGCTGTCGTCGGCGGAAAGGCCGGTGTTGCTGCCGAATATCTGGATGGCGGTCCATTGTTCGCTCATGTCCACCACCCGGCCCAGCCGCCGTCCTTCCTCACGGTCGTAAACCGCCACCACCTCGTTGAAGCCCACGTTACGGCTCCGCTCGGTGATTACCACCGGTCCTTCAATCCGGGTAAGGCCCCGGTATTCTACGCCTCTCATATCGGACCTCCTGTCCGTCTCTCCTTAAAGGACGCGCCCCCGGCGTTTGACCGGTAACTTCGTTCCAGTTCGTCCAGAGCGCTCCGCATGGCCTGTTCAAATTCGGTGAGCGCCGCATCGTCCTCATTTTTCACTTCGCTCTTGAGCCGGGAAAGCCGTTCCCGCAGGGGAACGGCGGCGGCGGTCAAGGCGCTGACTTTGATAAGGGGGGCGCCCTGTTTGATGCAGGCCTGGGACCGTTCGTAGAACTCCATGATCAGTTCCAGAAGCCGCACCTGTTTGGCGGGGACGCAGTACATATCCACATCGTCAAAGGAGTTTTGCTGTAAAAAGCCGTTTTTGATGATGTCCGCCACGAGGAGGATGAGCCGCTGATCGTCGGGCAGGGCGTCGGGACCGATGAGCCGCACGATTTCCGCCAGCCGCTGCTCTTTTTTGAGGAGGTCCAGGGCCTGCTGCCGGGCCACTGCCCACTGGGCGTTGACCTTTTCCCACCAGGGCTGCACTTCCTCGGCGTATTCGGAGTAGCTGTCTATCCAACTGATGGCAGGGTAATGGCGGGCGTTGGCCAAATCCCGGTCCAGAGCCCAGAAACAGCGGATGAACCGCTTGGTGTGCTGGGTCACGGGTTCGGAGAAGTCGCCGCCGGGGGGGGAAACGGCTCCGATAATCGACACAGAGCCTTCGCCGCCTGACAGGGTACGCACCCGGCCGGCCCGCTCGTAGAATTCGGCGAGCCGGGTGGGGAGATAGGCGGGGAACCCTTCCTCGGCGGGCATTTCCTCCATGCGCCCGGAGAGTTCCCGCAGGGCTTCGGCCCAACGGCTGGTGGAGTCCGCCATGATCGCCACATGATAGCCCATGTCCCGGTAGAATTCCGCCAAGGTTACTCCGGTATAGATTGACACCTCACGGGCGGCCACGGGCATATTCGACGTATTGGCGATGAGAATGGTCCGTTCCATCAGGGAGCGGCCGGACCGGGGGTCAATCAGGTGGGGGAACTCGGTGAGTACATCGGTCATCTCGTTGCCCCGCTCCCCGCAGCCTATGTAGATGATCACGTCCGCGTCGCACCACTTGGCGACCGCGTGCTGGGTCATGGTCTTGCCGGTACCGAACCCGCCGGGGATGGCGGCGGTCCCGCCCTTGGAGAGGGGGAAGAACACGTCGATGACCCGCTGGCCTGTCACTAAAGGCTGGTCCGGGGAGAGCCGCTCCGCGCTGGGCCGGGGTATCCGTACCGGCCACCATTGGGACAGGGGTATCGTTTCCCCAAGGTCGGTGCGGGCCACAATATCATCCCGCAAAACATCCCCGGCGGGTATAAGCTCCGAAAGGTTACCCCGCTGTATACCGGGGGGTACCATGATTTTACAGATGATGCTCTCGGTCTCTTTGACCGTTCCGAGTACCAGCCCCGGCGCGGCCTTAACCGTTTCTCCGTGGGCCAGCTTTTCCGCCAGTTCGGGGTTTGGGACGAAGGGCCACTTTTTCTTGCCGTCCAATGGGTCTTCCCGCGCCCCGGATGCCATAAAGGCCCCGCTCTGTTTGAACAAGGCCTCCAGGGGCCGCTGAATTCCATCGTATATCGTACCGATAAGCCCCGGCCCCAACATGACCGACAATGGCCGCCCGGTAGAGGAAGCGGACGCACCGATCTGGAGACCGGTATCATCCTCGTATACCTGAATTACCGCCTCATCCCGCTCAAGCCGGATAACTTCGCCGATGATGCGCTTTTCGCCCACCTCAACCACGTCGAACAGACCCGCTTCACCGAGGCCCGTGGCGCGGACTATGGGGCCGGAAATCCGCCGTACCCTACCCTCAAGCATGATTCAACTCCCTCGGGTCTTCCAGCGCACCCTCGCCCAGCAGGGCGGACGCCAGTTCCCCCCGCCGGTCCTCCAGCAGACGTTCCACGGCGGCCTCCGCCGAAACGGTAATCCGCACCGCCTGAGTATCTATGATGATGCCGGGGAAGCGTCCGGCGTGTAAAAACGCGCCTGTCGCCTCCGCTATGTTCCAGGTATCCCCGGCAAAAACCTTTTTCAGTATCTTTTCCACTTCCGCAGGCGTGAGATGACGGTACCGCACCGGTAAAGGCTGCCGCGACCGTCCCTCAAGCCCCCTGTCCTCCAGCTCCCCGGCGCGGCTTTTCAGCTCCGATTCCAGCAGGGCAAGTAGTTTTTCACGGCTAAAGGATGATAGATAGGCCGCCGCTGCGTCATGGAGCAGGGTATCGATCTTTTCCAGCCGGCTCCGGCGGGTATCCAGTGGCAGACGGGCCATAATCTCGTTGCGGCTCGCCTCAAGCCGCCGGGCATAGCGCTGTTTAAGCGCGTCCAGAGCGCCTGAAGTCTTGGCGTCCCAGGCTTCCCCTGTAGAGGCGGCGGTTTCGTCGGCGGTACGGAGAATCCGCGCCGCCTTTTTGCGGGCATCTTCCAGTATCTCCCGGTCCAAAACTTCGGTCGATTGTAATTCTTCCATTTATATCCTCAACCTGCCATTAAACGTGAATCCCGATGGCTTCCCGTATGGAGTCCACCAGAGTCTTCCGGCCCTCAAGCCGTCCCACAATGCCGGGAATTTCTACCACTAGGGGGTACTTCCCCGAAAGCTGCCAATCGATAAGGAGGCTCCCCAGCCAATCCGCAGCTTCCTCGGTCAAAATCAGCACCCTGCAAGGTTCCACCGTGGGCAGTACCGTTCCGGCGGCTTCATCCCACCCCTGGGTGATTTTGAGAAACGCCGCGCGGGTATCGTCCGGCCCCCGAACCGCAGTCCCGTCAATCCCCACAAAGCGGAACGCCGTAACCAGTTCGGGATCACCGATAAAGAAATAATCCACAGCCGCCTAGAGGATCAGGATGAGCAGACCCACCAGGAATCCCCAAAGGCAGATACCTTCGGCAAGACCCGCGAAGGGCAGCGCTTTCCCGGACAGTTCCGGGTTTTCACTCATGGCCCCCATAGCCGCAGCTCCGATCTGGCCGACCGCGATGCCGCCGCCGATACAGGAAAACCCTACCGCCAATGCCGCCGCGCTGGTATTGGGCGCCGCATCGGTCTCCCCGTTGTTTGCCCAGGAAGCGGCGGGGGCTGCCGCCGGAGGGACACCGGCGTGGAAGTATATCGCGGCGGCATTGGCGGTAGGGTTTTCCTGTATCGGCGGCGGCATCGCGGTCGGCCAGATCGGAGCTGCGGC
>BNVD01000061.1 GCA_025997835.1 Spirochaetia bacterium | reverse complement strand
ATCACTGTTTTCTACGGAAATAAAGGGGTATTCCGGCGTCAGATAGTGACGCATATTAAGCAGCATGATCATATCATCGGACTGCCCAAAGAGATCCACATAGCTTTTCCAGTACAGCTTGAGTATCTCCAGGGCGGAAATTCCAGGACGCAGCAGGGTCTGGAAATGTTCGGTAAAATGACGGGCCGCTTCGGCGCATATTTCCCGGAACAGCTCTTCCCTGCCGGGAAAATACAGGTACAGGGTAGCCTTGGAGAGCTCCGTCTCCCTGGCGATGTCCTGCATACTCACTTTTTCCACGCCGTGCTTCAGAATCAGTTCTCTGGCACAGCGCATGATCAGCGCTTTTCGTTCGGTCTTTTCCCGTTCCCGCCGTTCCTGTATCCCCATGCTCTCCGTTCCCTTAGACCGCCGGTCACAATATACCTTGCGGTTGTCTTATTACCCAAAATATGCCCGGAAAACGGCCACCTGTCAAGAGCGTTTATGAAGGATTTTTTTATCGAGGGGAAAAAACTGAATACGGCTTCGCCCATGCGGGCGTAAAAAACGGGCTGCCCGTTAACCGGACAGCCCGCTACTTAAGGGAATCTCTAAAAACTTCAGTTTTTAGAGATTTACCGCTTAAAAATGCATTTGCGCAGTCGTAGACGAGCAAATGCGGGGGCACCTCTGAAAACTAACCGAGTTTTTAGAGGTGCCCTTAATCGCTTTGAAATACGGACATCACCTTACCCGCTCAACAGCGCCGCAAGATCCGGACGGTTCCACCGGCGGGCCATGTCTGCGGGGCTTTCGGCGGTGATGTTTCGGCTGTTCTTGTTGGCCCCCAAGTCCAGGAGTAGGGCGATAAGTTCCCTGCTGCCGGTTTGGGCGGCGTAGTGGAGGATGGTGTTACCCCCCACGTCTTTGGAGGCTATCGCACGGCCCGAAAAGATCGCCTTAACCGCGTCAATGCCGCTGGCAATGGCGATTGATGCCGGGGTTTTGCCGTCACCGGCGGTGGAGAAGGGGTCGGACCCGCTGTCGGCAAAGAGTTTCGCCGCTTCCCAGTTGTTTTTATCCACCGCCATCCGTAGCGGAGTGCGCCCGGCGGCGTCCACCGCCTGAGCCCGTCCGCCCTGATCAAGGATCACCCTGATTACATTCAAGGGGGCCTCATTCAATACCGCGATATGCAGCGGCGCCTGGCCGTCATCGTCGGAACTTAAGATACGGTCCTTGGTGAGGAGCGTCGAAACCATCCGGGGCGAGGTGGACAGGGATAGCTGGAACGGAGTCCGGCCCATGGCATTTTTGGCGTGAATCGACGCGCCCCGGGAGAGGAGCATGGTTACCAGGTCGCTCCGTTCAGTGGCGACCGCGATATGCAGGGGCGTATCACCCCGGCCGTTACGGACCGTGGGGTCCGCCCCCAGATTCGCCAGCCGTTCAACAACTCTGGGGTTCCCCGTGATAACCGCTTCCATAAAGGGGGTGTTTCCCTCATTATCCCGAACCTCAAGATTAACTCCGGCCCTGACCAGTACATTTTCTACGTCAATGATACCCATCCGTACCGCATCGTGCAGGGGGGTTTTCCCGTTCAGGGCGTGGACATTGAGGTCTATATTGGCGGTGATCAGGGCTTCCGCCGCCCTGGGGGCGTTCCAGCGAACCGCCGCGTGAAGGGCGGTGTTCCCCAAACTGTCCCGCCAGGAAAGGGTCGATCCCGCCTGTAACAACGCCCGTATTGTGCCCGGCGAATTGATCTTCACCGCCAAAAAGAGGGGAGTTTCCCCGGTGGCGTTAGCCGCGTCCGGGTTTGATCCTTTCTGAACCAGGAGGGAAATATAGGCATCCAGCCGCCATTGGGCCGCATAGTGGAGTACGCTGTTTCCCATACCGTCCCTGATTTCCATAGTCACGGGAGTCAGCATCCATTCCCGTACCCCACCGGGGGAATGGAAGGTCAGGTAGATGGGACTTTCCCGTTTTCCGTTTGGGGCGAAGATATCCGCCCCGCGGGAAAGAAGCAGTTCCCCGCTTTCCCGCTGATTGAGATGCACCGCCGTATGGAGGCTGGTATCCCCATCCTTGTTGCGGGCATTGACCAGCGCCCGTTTATCCAGAATCAACCCGACAATCTCCCCTGCCGCGCCGTTCTTTACCGCAACATGCAGGGCGGTATTCCCGCCGCTGTCGTATTGCTGTACCGATTCTTCGGTAATCAAAAAGGTTAAGCACGTCAGTTCATCCCGCAGGGCCAGCTCAAAGGGAGTCATCCCGTCGTTGTCGGCGGCGAAAATATCAGATTTGGACCGGAGCAGGAGGGGAATATAGACGGCCCGGTTCTCCTGAACCGCCACATAGAGGGGTGTTTTACCGGAGATGTTATGAATGGAAACATCCGCGCCCCCCTCCAGCAGCGCCGCGATAATGTCCGCGTTCCGGTTCAGGGTAATAACCGTGTGCAGGGGAGAATCCCCGTGTTCATCCCGCAAATTGGGATTCGCCCCGTTGGACAGGAGCAGCGAAAGCGCTTCCCGGTGTACCGCTGGCGGAATAGCGGTATGCAAAAGCGAATTGCCTTTCGCGTCCTGGGAATTGATATTGGCTCCCCGTGCGATGAGGGTCCGCATAATACCGATATGCCCCGCCCTGGCCGCCTCGTGGAGCGGCGTGGTCCCGGAGGCGTTTTTGACATTGATATCCGCCATTTTGTCCAGCAGATAAGTGATATACCCCCCATGCCCTTCCTTTGCGGCATAGTGGAGCGGGGCCATCCCGTCGGAGGAACGGATATTATAGTTGTAACTCCGCACCGCCGGGGCGAAATAGGCAAATATCGGGTCATCCGATTGCCCTCCCGCGAGAATAAGCGCCTCTACCGATTTCGGGTAGTTCACCGATGCCGTATGGGAAAAGGCCAAATCCAGGGGAGTTTTCCCCGCATAATCCCGCTTATTCAGCGAAGCCCCTGCGGTAATGATGGTTTTAATATCCGCCACTTCTCCCATATCGGCAGCCAGATGTAAAATCGTCCTGCCGTCGACATCAACCGCCTGTAACGATGCGGGGGTTAGCAGAGCCGTAAGGAATTCACCCTGCGGGTCCTTAATGGCCGTCAGCGCCGGGGTAGAGCCGCCGGCCAAAATCTGATGAATATACGCCCCCCCGGATACCAGTACCCGGGCAGTCAGACTGTCCCGCTTCTCCGTACTGATCCCCAGCGGAGTCCGTCCCAGGTTATCCCCGGCATCAACCTCGGCGCCCAAGGAAATAAAGAAGGAAGCCAGTTCCGACTCCCCGCGCTCCGCCGCCATATGAAGCGGCGTCCGCCCCCGGCTGTCCCGAAGATTGACGTCCGCCTTCCCCCGAAAGAGATCCCGGGCCACCCCGGATTCTCCCTGCTCAAGGAGAGCCCAGACCTCATCCGCCTCCGAAACGCCCGCCGGAGCGGTCTCCGCCCGTGGTGCCGCCTGTACCATTTGACCGGCGCCCCCCATAAAGAGGGTAATAACGCCAATCCTGAACAATAGTCCCCTAAAACACATTTTGCTCTGCCTCATACCTTAATCATCGACAAAAATGAAGCAGATATAGAGAAATTCCGTTGACACAAACCGTAAAAAACGGCATAATGTCTAAACTAGTTCAGGATTTTGCGGCCATGGTGGAACTGGTAGACACGCCAGCTTGAGGTGCTGGTGCCGAGAGGCATGGAAGTTCAAGTCTTCTTGGCCGCATTATTTATTACCGACGGTCTGCAGACCTTCGATCCACAGACCGTCGGTCTGACTCCCCTACCCGCTCATACTGCAGCCGGTACAGGCTTGCGTACAGCCCGTTTCGCCCTATCAACTCATCATGCCGCCCTTCTTCCGCGAGATGCCCGCCTGAAAGTACCAGAATACGGTCGGCGTGGCGGATGGTGGAGAGTCGGTGGGCGATGACGATGGAGGTGCGCCCTGAGAGAACCCGCTGCATTCCCAACTGGATAAGATGCTCGGTCTCCGTGTCGATGGAACTGGTGGCCTCGTCCAGCACCACGATCGCCGGGTTATGGGCAATGACCCGGGCAAAGCTGATAAGCTGCCGCTGCCCCGACGAAATATTGGCGGCTCCTTCGGAAAGGATGGTCTTGTAGCCATCGGGAAGACGGGAGATAAACTCGTGGGCGTGGACCGCTTTGGCGGCTTCCTCAATTTGGGCATCATCCAGGGGTAGCCCCAGGCTGATATTTTCCGCCACGGTCCCGGAGAACAGAAACACATCCTGCAACACCGGCAGCACCGAGCGCCGCAGTTCCGGGAGGGGTATATCCCCAATGGGTACGCCGTCCAGCCTGATTGCGCCGGAATCGACATCCCAGAGCCGGGCCAGCACACTGGTGATGGTGGTCTTCCCCGCCCCGGTATACCCCACAATGGCGGCCATTTCGCCGGGGTTCACCGTAAAGGAGAGGCCCTTGAGGACCTCCTCACCCTTCTTGTAGGAGAAACGCACATCCTCAAATTCAATATGTCCCCGGACCGCCCCTTCAATCGCGTGCGTCCCCTCATCGGCAATGTGCTCCTCCGTGTCCAGGAGCTTGAACACCCGCTCGCCCCCGGCCATGGCGGACTGCAGCAGGGTGTACTTTTCGGCAATGTCCATCACCGGGTTGAAGAACATCGCCACAAGATTGATAAAGGCAATGAGTACCCCCAGGGACAGCGACAGGTCCAGCACCATGTTGGCCCCCACGGCGATAATCACCGCCGTGGTAATCGTGGAAAACCACTCCACAATGGGGCGGAAGGTGGAAAAAACGTACATTTCCTCGATGTTGGCATCCAGCAATTCGCCGTTCCGCCGGCCAAACTCGCGGCTGCTTTTCTTTTCCCCCAGGAAAAGCTGGACCACCTGCACCCCGGAAAGCCGCTCCGAAAGGTAGGAGTTCACCCGTGACGAGGCGGTCCGCTGCCGCCTGAACGCGTCCCTGGCCTTGACCCGGCTGATGGCGGTTACTACCAGTACCGGCGGCATGGTTATGAGCACTACCAGCGCCAGCTTGGGGGCCAAAAAGAACAGGGTGATAAGCACCCCCACCATCACCGACAGGTCTTTTAAAAACGCCACCAGCACGGAGGTAAAAAATTCGTTCAGGGTTTCCACGTCCCCGGTGAGCCGGGTTACGATGCGCCCCACCGGGTTCCGGGATAGAAAGTCTGTTGATTGGGAGGCGGTCTTTTTGAAGAGGGCCAGCCGCATATCCTTCATCACCCGCTGGCCGAGCAGGGTGGTGGTCCAGGTCTGAACAAAGGTAAACACAAACACCAGGGACAGGATACGCGGATTTCCGGGAAGATTGAGGCGGAACTGCGGGAGGCCGGTGTTTGGGAGGAGGAGCGATGGTACGCCTTTTTGCTAAAGGCAGGCGATCCCGCCTTGACGGTGCTGGACACCCATCCAGATTTGTTTACCCGCAGTATTACTGCCGCCGCCATACGGACAAACGACCTCTATACACTACCCCTATCTGAAATCAGAAACGTCAGGGGCCGGGATATTTCGTATATCGGGAGGGCGACAGCGATCCTGTTTATCATCCTGACCCTGGTGTTTGTGTTTACCTTTGTTCAGACCTGGACCACCACCCTGCTCGGCCAGCGGGTGATGAAGGATATGCGGCTGGCCCTCTTCAAAAAGACCGCCTCCCAATCAACAGACTTTCTATCCCGGAACCCGGTGGGGCGCATCGTAACCCGGCTCACCGGGGACGTGGAAACCCTGAACGAATTTTTTACCTCCGTGCTGGTGGCGTTTTTAAAAGACCTGTCGGTGATGGTGGGGGTGCTTATCACCCTGTTCTTTTTGGCCCCCAAGCTGGCGCTGGTAGTGCTCATAACCATGCCGCCGGTACTGGTAGTAACCGCCATCAGCCGGGTCAAGGCCAGGGACGCGTTCAGGCGGCAGCGGACCGCCTCGTCACGGGTGAACTCCTACCTTTCGGAGCGGCTTTCCGGGGTGCAGGTGGTCCAGCTTTTCCTGGGGGAAAAGAAAAGCAGCCGCGAGTTTGGCCGGCGGAACGGCGAATTGCTGGATGCCAACATCGAGGAAATGTACGTTTTTTCCACCTTCCGCCCCATTGTGGAGTGGTTTTCCACGATTACCACGGCGGTGATTATCGCCGTGGGGGCCAACATGGTGCTGGACCTGTCGCTGTCCCTGGGGGTACTCATTGCCTTTATCAATCTTGTGGCGATGTTCTTCAACCCGGTGATGGACATTGCCGAAAAGTACACCCTGCTGCAGTCCGCCATGGCCGGGGGCGAGCGGGTGTTCAAGCTCCTGGACACGGAGGAGCACATTGCCGATGAGGGGACGCACGCGATTGAAGGGGCGGTCCGGGGACATATTGAATTTGAGGATGTGCGTTTCTCCTACAAGAAGGGTGAGGAGGTCCTCAAGGGCCTCTCCTTTACGGTGAACCCCGGCGAAATGGCCGCCATTGTGGGGTATACCGGGGCGGGGAAGACCACCATCACCAGTGTGCTGGCCCGGCTCTGGGATGTCGATTCCGGCGCAATCAGGCTGGACGGCGTACCCATTGGGGATATACCCCTCCCGGAACTGCGGCGCTCGGTGCTGCCGGTGTTGCAGGATGTGTTTCTGTTCTCCGGGACCGTGGCGGAAAATATCAGCCTGGGGCTACCCCTGGATGATGCCCAAATTGAGGAAGCCGCCAAAGCGGTCCACGCCCACGAGTTTATCTCCCGTCTTCCCGATGGCTACAAGACCATCCTTTCCGAAGGAGCCGCCAATATTTCGTCGGGGCAGCGGCAGCTTATCAGCTTTGCCCGGGTCATTGCCCATAACCCGGCGATCGTGGTGCTGGACGAGGCCACCAGTTCCATCGACACGGAGACCGAGCATCTTATCCAGTTGGGAATGCAGCGGGTTCTCTCAGGGCGCACCTCCATCGTCATCGCCCACCGACTCTCCACCATCCGCCACGCCGACCGTATTCTGGTACTTTCAGGCGGGCATCTCGCGGAAGAAGGGCGGCATGATGAGTTGATAGGGCGAAACGGGCTGTACGCAAGCCTGTACCGGCTGCAGTATGAGCGGGTAGGGGAGTCAGACCGACGGTCTGTGGATCGAAGGTCTGCAGACCGTCGGTAATAAATAATGCGGCCAAGAAGACTTGAACTTCCATGCCTCTCGGCACCAGCACCTCAAGCTGGCGTGTCTACCAGTTCCACCATGGCCGCAAAATCCTGAACTAGTTTAGACATTATGCCGTTTTTTACGGTTTGTGTCAACGGAATTTCTCTATATCTGCTTCATTTTTGTCGATGATTAAGGTATGAGGCAGAGCAAAATGTGTTTTAGGGGACTATTGTTCAGGATTGGCGTTATTACCCTCTTTATGGGGGGCGCCGGTCAAATGGTACAGGCGGCACCACGGGCGGAGACCGCTCCGGCGGGCGTTTCGGAGGCGGATGAGGTCTGGGCTCTCCTTGAGCAGGGAGAATCCGGGGTGGCCCGGGATCTCTTTCGGGGGAAGGCGGACGTCAATCTTCGGGACAGCCGGGGGCGGACGCCGCTTCATATGGCGGCGGAGCGCGGGGAGTCGGAACTGGCTTCCTTCTTTATTTCCTTGGGCGCCGAGGTTGATGCCGGGGATAACCTGGGACGGACTCCGCTGGGGATCAGTACGGAGAAGCGGGACAGTCTGACTGCCCGGGTACTGGTATCCGGGGGGGCGTATATTCATCAGATTTTGGCCGGCGGCTCTACCCCGGCGCTGACGGCCATTAAGGACCCGCAGGGTGAATTCCTTACGGCTCTGCTAACCCCCGCATCGTTACAGGCGGTTGATGTCGACGGCAGGACGATTTTACATCTGGCTGCCGATATGGGAGAAGTGGCGGATATTAAAACCATCATTACCGCAGGGGCTTCGCTGAATAAGCGGGATTATGCGGGGAAAACTCCCCTGGATTTGGCCTTTTCCCATACGGCATCGGTGAACTACCCGAAATCGGTAGAGGCGCTTATTCTCGCGGGAGGGCAATCGGATGACCCGATATTTGCCTATTTCGCCCCGGCGGTGCGGAGTTACAACTATAATATCCGTTCCTCCGACGGGATGGCCCCGCTCCACTATGCCGCAAAGGAAGGGCATGGGGGGTATATCACTTATCTGCTGGACAAAATGGCGGATATCAATGTCAAAAACGCCTCCGGGACCACGCCGCTCCACGAGGCGGCCAGGGCGGGGCATATCGGTATTATGCGGACCCTCATCGCACGGGGAGCCAATATCAATTCCCAGGACGCGAAAGGCAATTCGCTTTTGCATACCGCTATTCCGCCAGCGGTACACCGGGAAGCGCTTTCGCTGCTCCTGTCCAACGGGGCGAATCCCAATTTGCGGGATGAACACGGGGATTCTCCCCTGCACACGGTTATTACCCTGAACCGGAACGCGGACATTATCGCGGCGCTGCTGGAGGGGGGCGCGGATGTTTCCATTCATAACATCTCCGGTAAAACACCCCTCTATGTGGCGGTTCAGGAGAACCGGGCCGTCTATATTCCCCTCCTGCTCCGGTCCAAATCTGATATTTTCGCCGCCGACAACGACGGGATGACTCCCTTTGAGCTGGCCCTGCGGGATGAACTGACGTGCTTAACCTTTTTGATTACCGAAGAATCGGTACAGCAATACGACAGCGGCGGGAATACCGCCCTGCATGTTGCGGTAAAGAACGGCGCGGCAGGGGAGATTGTCGGGTTGATTCTGGATAAACGGGCGCTGGTCAATGCCCGCAACAAGGATGGGGATACCAGCCTCCATACGGCGGTGCATCTCAATCAGCGGGAAAGCGGGGAACTGCTTCTTTCCCGCGGGGCGGATATCTTCGCCCCAAACGGAAAACGGGAAAGTCCCATCTACCTGACCTTCCATTCCCCCGGTGGGGTACGGGAATGGATGCTGACTCCCGTGACTATGGAAATCAGGGACGGTATGGGAAACAGCGTACTCCACTATGCGGCCCAATGGCGGCTGGATGCCTATATTTCCCTCCTGGTTCAGAAAGGATCAAACCCGGACGCGGCTAACGCCACCGGGGAAACTCCCCTCTTTTTGGCGGTGAAGATCAATTCGCCGGGCACAATACGGGCGTTGTTACAGGCGGGATCGACCCTTTCCTGGCGGGACAGTTTGGGGAACACCGCCCTTCACGCGGCGGTTCGCTGGAACGCCCCCAGGGCGGCGGAAGCCCTGATCACCGCCAATATAGACCTCAATGTCCACGCCCTGAACGGGAAAACCCCCCTGCACGATGCGGTACGGATGGGTATCATTGACGTAGAAAATGTACTGGTCAGGGCCGGAGTTAATCTTGAGGTTCGGGATAATGAGGGAAACACCCCCTTTATGGAAGCGGTTATCACGGGGAACCCCAGAGTTGTTGAACGGCTGGCGAATCTGGGGGCGGACCCCACGGTCCGTAACGGCCGGGGTGATACGCCCCTGCATATCGCGGTCGCCACTGAACGGAGCGACCTGGTAACCATGCTCCTCTCCCGGGGCGCGTCGATTCACGCCAAAAATGCCATGGGCCGGACTCCGTTCCAGCTATCCCTGTCCACCTCGCCCCGGATGGTTTCGACGCTCCTCACCAAGGACCGTATCTTAAGTTCCGACGATGACGGCCAGGCGCCGCTGCATATCGCGGTATTGAATGAGGCCCCCTTGAATGTAATCAGGGTGATCCTTGATCAGGGCGGACGGGCTCAGGCGGTGGACGCCGCCGGGCGCACTCCGCTACGGATGGCGGTGGATAAAAACAACTGGGAAGCGGCGAAACTCTTTGCCGACAGCGGGTCCGACCCCTTCTCCACCGCCGGTGACGGCAAAACCCCGGCATCAATCGCCATTGCCAGCGGCATTGACGCGGTTAAGGCGATCTTTTCGGGCCGTGCGATAGCCTCCAAAGACGTGGGGGGTAACACCATCCTCCACTACGCCGCCCAAACCGGCAGCAGGGAACTTATCGCCCTACTCCTGGACTTGGGGGCCAACAAGAACAGCCGAAACATCACCGCCGAAAGCCCCGCAGACATGGCCCGCCGGTGGAACCGTCCGGATCTTGCGGCGCTGTTGAGCGGGTAAGGTGATGTCCGTATTTCAAAGCGATTAAGGGCACCTCTAAAAACTCGGTTAGTTTTCAGAGGTGCCCCCGCATTTGCTCGTCTACGACTGCGCAAATGCATTTTTAAGCGGTAAATCTCTAAAAACTGAAGTTTTTAGAGATTCCCTTAAGTAGCGGGCTGTCCGGTTAACGGGCAGCCCGTTTTTTACGCCCGCATGGGCGAAGCCGTATTCAGTTTTTTCCCCTCGATAAAAAAATCCTTCATAAACGCTCTTGACAGGTGGCCGTTTTCCGGGCATATTTTGGGTAATAAGACAACCGCAAGGTATATTGTGACCGGCGGTCTAAGGGAACGGAGAGCATGGGGATACAGGAACGGCGGGAACGGGAAAAGACCGAACGAAAAGCGCTGATCATGCGCTGTGCCAGAGAACTGATTCTGAAGCACGGCGTGGAAAAAGTGAGTATGCAGGACATCGCCAGGGAGACGGAGCTCTCCAAGGCTACCCTGTACCTGTATTTTCCCGGCAGGGAAGAGCTGTTCCGGGAAATATGCGCCGAAGCGGCCCGTCATTTTACCGAACATTTCCAGACCCTGCTGCGTCCTGGAATTTCCGCCCTGGAGATACTCAAGCTGTACTGGAAAAGCTATGTGGATCTCTTTGGGCAGTCCGATGATATGATCATGCTGCTTAATATGCGTCACTATCTGACGCCGGAATACCCCTTTATTTCCGTAGAAAACAGTGAT
>BNVD01000060.1 GCA_025997835.1 Spirochaetia bacterium | reverse complement strand
ATGGTACGGACCTGTCAACGGGTCCGCTAGGTATGGTTTTACCCCCGGCAGGAAAGACAAGCACCTCAACCTGTGTATTACGCATGGAGGCTGGTACATTGAATATACCGAGTAAACTGTTGCTGTCAATGGTCTGATGTATATAGTCCATGGGATACCTCGTTTATAAATATAACAAAAAAAATATGGGTTTGTAAAGCATAGATTTTCCTCTCATCTCCGTATATGATACGCACGCCCCCCCGGCTAATTCGGCGTGGACAATGTAAGACTATCGATATTCCGTTGAATCGTCTGTTTGATAAACCGGTGGACACTCATCCTGGCGGCGGTGTTCATATTGGTAAAGAAGAAGATATACACATCACCACGGCGTCCCTTGAGAATCACATCGGTCATAACCAGACTGGTACGCAGTCTGATCTGAACCTTTTGCAGTTCCGTACCGGCCTTCATGGCTTCAAACCCGCTGACTTTGACGGAAAAGCCCGCGGCGCTGATATCCAGTAATTTACCGTAATACATGTTGTCGCCGGCTTTATAGTTCATGGTGGTATTGGGGTCATTTTCGCAGGGCGCCCGGATGTGCTTTCGTTTGTCGTGGGCCTCGTTTGCCGCAAGGGCAGCCAGGATGATCTTGGTGCTGTCCTGAAGCCCCAGCTTTAACTGGATATAGCCGCAGGGGAGGGACATATCCATGAGGTACTTTTCCACAAGCAGGGGGTCCATATTGTAAGACATGATGCCCAGCCGGGCTGTCCTGGTTTTTTCGTTTTGCAGGATGTCCCGGATATAGAGCTCCCAGTCATGCTCCTCAAGCTTCTCGTCAATATTGATAAACATGATGGACAGGGGAAAGCGGGCCAGCACTTGCCGTGCCCGCTGGTGATCGTTTAGGGCGTATACCTCAAAGCCCGCCATGATGAGAATATCGAAGAGTTCACCCTGGGTTATGCTATGGGGATACAAAAAAAAGACCTTTTTCCCCGATATGTCTTCCACTTCCTCTTTCATAATAATCATTATACCACGCTTTTAACGAATCGGTGTAAAGAAATTGACGTTAGGCGCATTTTTGGCAATTCCGTCGAGGGCCGGGCGGTGTACGTGATGTCTCACGTATAGCAATTTTTCGCTTTCTATACTATACTAAAGCCATGAGTGACGAGATTAAGGTTTTCAAGGTGAACCAGCAGGTGGTGTACCCCAGCCAGGGTGTGGGAATCATCAAGGCCATACAGGAAAAGGACTTTAAAAACGAGAAAGTCCCCTATTATACGATTTACCTTGAGGTCTCGGATATGACCATCATGGTCCCGGTGGGTAAGGCGGAGGAATTGGGTGTCCGCGCCATCGTTCCCCAGGAGGAGGCCCAGCGGGCGCTGGAGCTTATCAGCGAAGACTTTGAACCCATCCCGTCGGACTGGAAACTCCGGTATCAGATGAACCTGGATTTGCTGAAAAAGGGCAGTGTGCTGGATATTGCCAGTATAGTACGGTCCCTGTACCACCGGAGCAAGGTCAAGGAACTTCCCATATTGGAACGGAAACTCTACGATTCGGCTCTCAAACTGCTGGAGGATGAGATTTCCTTCTCCCTGCACAAGCCAAAAGACGAAGTGGAGAGTCTGATCTTCGCCCGTCTTGAATCAAAATAACCCCGTTTCCCAATGAACCACCGTATTGCCGCCATCATTACCGCCGCAGGTTCCTCCAGCCGTATGGGGGGTGTTAAGAAAGAGTACCGTCCCCTGCCGGGACAGTTTGACGATGCGGGCAGGCCCCTTACCGTGCTGGGGGCGGCGGTCCTGGCCTTTGCCGCTGTACCGCGCATTGAGCGTATCGTTATTGCCGTCCCCGCATCGGGCGAATACGGAGAAGCGGCGGCCAGGGCCAGTCTGCCGGAAGGGTGCCTGGCACCTAATGCGGCACCAATCTGTTTCGTTCCCGGCGGCGCTACCCGCCGTTCCTCGGTGTACCAGGCCCTTGCCGTTCTTGCAGACTATAATCCCGGCTATGTGCTTATCCACGATGGGGCTCGCCCTTGGGTGGACCGGGACCTGATCGAGCGGACTATCGACGCCGTTATAGCCCACGATGCCGTGGTACCCCTCCTTCCGTTGACCGAAACCCCCAAGGAAATTGACGGTTCGGGGTTTGTGCAGCGTCATCTGAAACGGGCGCAGATCGGCGGCGCCCAGACGCCGCAAGGCTTCGCCTACCCGGACATACTCCGCGCCCACGAACAGGCGGCGGTACGGGAAGCGGCCGGCGTGGACTACACCGATGACGCGGAAGTGTGGGGTGAATTCCGGGGTGCGGTGGCGGTGATCGCCGGTTCGCCTGCAAACCGGAAAATCACCTTCCCGGAGGATATGCCATGACCATACGGACAGGGTTGGGCTGGGATGTACACCGGCTGGTTCCGGGGCGGCGCTTTTTGCTGGGCGGGGTGGAAATCCCTTCGGAGACCGGGGAGCTGGGCCACTCCGACGGGGATGTACTGGCTCACGCCGTGACCGATGCGCTATTGGGGGCGGCGGCCCTGGGCGACATCGGCGAGTTGTTTCCCCCCTCGGACCCCGCCTGGAAGGACGCGGATTCTCTGGCGCTACTCAAGACCGCCTATAACCGGGTCCGGGCGGCGGACTGGCATATAATCAACCTGGACTGCGTGGTCATCTGCGAAAAGCCCAAGGTGCTGCCCTGGCGGGAGGCGATCCGTGCGTCTCTGGCGGCGGCACTGTCGGTATCGCCGGAAGCGGTATTCGTGAAGGGGAAGACCAACGAGGGCTTGGGGGACACCGGCACGGGGCGTGCGGTGGAGGCTATGGCAACGGTGCTGCTGGAGAAACGGCTATGAACGGTGATAGTAATGCTGTCGATTGGGAAAATATTTTTCGGGCGCTGGAAGTCTGGCGCACAGAAACACTGCGGCATGGAAATACGTTCCCGGCGGATAGCATCGACACTGCGGTTACCGGGATTGCCCATCAGTATAGTCGAGACCCCTGGGCGGTGCTGGTTTCCACGATTTTAAGCCTCCGCACTAAAGATGAGGTTACTCGTGTTAGCTCCCGGCAGGTACTGGATACGTGCCCAACCCCGGCAAAACTGCTGAAACTGCCGGTGGAAGAAATCGCCCGGCTTGCCTATCCGGCGGGCTTTTACCGGACCAAGGCGGCAAACCTCAAAAACATCGCCGCGATTCTTATGGAACAGTACGATGGACAGGTCCCGCCGGATATGGACACCCTGTTGGCTCTGCCCGGTGTAGGCAGAAAAACCGCGAACCTGGTCCTGTCGGAAGCCTTTGATATCGACGCTATCTGTGTGGATATTCACGTCCACCGGATTTCCAACCGGGCCGGCTGGCTTGGCCCCGAAGGTACCCGCGGCCCGGAACAGACCGAGATGACGCTGCGGGAAATTCTGCCGAAACGATACTGGAAACGGATCAACTCGCTGCTGGTTTTCTACGGACAGCGGGTGTGCCGTCCGGTAAGCCCCTATTGTTCCCGCTGTGTTATCGGAGGGCACTGTCGGCGGCGGGGTGTGGAGCGGACGCGGTAGGGGGCTTAAGGAACCGGCGCCTGCTTGTACCGGGTGTTCTTCCCGCCACCAATGGCGCGGATAAGCCCCTTGTCCGTCAGTTTCTTGATAACCCGTACCGCCATGGCCTGCGAAATGGAGAGGGCGCTTTCCACGTCTTTTCTGGTAATCTCAGGCCGGCTTTCAAACAGGGCGATAACGGCGCGTTCATTTTCCGTTAAACCATCGGCAAAAGAGAACGTGTGTACGGCGGCTGCGGTGTTTCTGTTTGGCAGGGTTATTTTAAAGGCGTTACTGGTTACTTCTATTTTTGGTTTCCGCGGAAAATCAGCATAACTGCGCATGATTTTGGGCATACCGGTTCCGTAGACTTCAATCAGTTTTAGACGGTAAAAGACATTCGCCAGATGTTCATTTCGCGCTATGGAGACCCCCAGCATGATATCTTCCAGTGAAATTCCCCGGACCAATCCGCCGATAGAAACAAATTCAATCCGGTCGTCAAATATACTGATAAGAATACTGCCGCTGAACGTATAGTCCCGGTGGACAAGCGCGTTCAGTAGTGTCTCCCGCAACGCTTCTTCAGGATAGTCCCGGTTATCAACACGATACAAACCCTGAACTTCCGCGCGGGTGTGGTTGTTCATGTCAATAAAATCGAAAACTTCATTGAGCTGTTTTAGTATTGAGCCGGAAAATTCCCGCCTGTCCTGAAAGGTCTCTTTTTCCATACCTTCAAATACGGCCAGTTTTATCGTATGGGTGCATTGATCCGACAACAGCAATCCCAGGTTGGTATAGATCCCATCGGCGCTTATAAGTTTGAGTGTTTTCTGCTGTCTGAGTTCAAAGGGAATCTTCCTGCGTGTAAACTCGTTCCCTGCCGCATCAAACGTCAAATGTTGATTCAGGGAACGGATAGTTTCGTACCGGTCTCCGTTCGTTTCTTTTATCATATTCAGAATGGCGGTTTCGGCGGCGGGCACAGAAGATGCCCCCTGCCGCACATAAACACCTTCCGGGCGAATCCCTTTCCCCTTAAGATAGTAGGGTCTGGCGGTTCCTTTTTGTACCGTTACTTTGATAACTGTTTTTTCCTTGATGGTTTCTGTGGAGTAATCGACAAACAGGGTAATGTCTGGCCTTATGGCATCCCGAACGGTGTTGCCGGTTTTAAGGAGCGTGTCATCCGGGTTGGGCACGCCCGCAATGGTACCGTCATCGTTAATGCCGATGTACAGGGTCCCGCCATTGGTATTGGCAAAGGCAGTCACGGTTTTTTTTATATCTTCAACATATTCCCGCTTGAACTCGGTGGTAAGGTTTTCCAATAATTTCGGCGGTTTCATGGACCTATCCATTCTGATACATACTAATCATACTAATCATTCTAATCATTCTAATCATCGGGGTCAAGTAACAGGCGGTTGCATTACTGGCATATATGGGCGGTGCAGCGGACGACCCGCTGCCCGCCCGGACGAACAACAACTTTGCTCGAACGAGGCGCTTTTTCCCGCTGAGGGATTCGTTTTACCGGCTAAGACGTTTTAAGGTTTTCTGTAGGTTGCCGTATGTTCGGGCATCAGGCCGTCCGCTGCCCCACCCACCGTTGTCGGGTATATGAATTGCTTGCCTTTAAGATGGGGAAGATACGAAACGACCTAGGAGTTTGTTGCACTTCGTGCAGTTTGATAAAAAAAATCGGCCTTCAAGGCGATTTTTACCCTGCAAACTCCCTAAGGATGCCCCTTTATCGGGTTTTTTTGCGGCTTCAAGCGCAAAAAAACCACAAGTGCAACAGGCTCCTAGCAATTCTCAATTTAACCGCCGGAAATGCCATACCTCGGCCCCTTTTCCTCCCGTTGGTCCCAGTTGGTCCGTAAGGACCAAAGACTAAACCCTTCGAACCCGCATTAACGTGTAAATGAAAAAGCCGCCCATCGGACGGCTTTTACTTTACTCCCCCGCGCGGGTTCGAACCACGGACAAGCTGGTTAACAGCCAGCTGCTCTGCCAACTGAGCTACAGGGGAATGTTGACATCACTGTAACAAACCGCAAAAATCTTGTCAAGCGGATAAAGTCCGCTAATTACGCAAAATTTACCGGACCCGCTAAATTTTCACCGGATTCCACCTGTTTGGTAGTTTGTTGCACTTCGTGCAATCCAATGAAAAAAATCGGCTTTCAAACCGATTTTTACCCTGCAAACTCCTAGTTTTGGGCTACTTCGGTGACACGGGAATAGGTGTAGAGCTGTTTCAGGATGCGGCGGATTTTCAGGTCGTATTCCTTGTCCGAGGCCCAGGCGCCGCTCAGGCCCGCCAAGGTGGGGGCGGAGCCATAGCGAACCCAACGGTAGCGGGGGTCAATCAAGGCTTGGCGCAGGGGTTCCGTGGTGGCGTAGGCTTTGAGGTGCTGAATGTGGGCGCGGACACCGAGCCGGGGGGTGGAGAAGTATTCGCCGGGCTGGCCGGGACCGGTGGCGCCGAGTCCGCAGAAGTTGTTCATCTCCAGGGTTACCAGACCCCCAAACCGGAGGAAGCCTGTTTCCAGGCACATCTGGGCAAAGGCCACATCGTGGTTGATACCTTCAATGGCCGCCTCCTCGGTGTAAAAGAGGACCAGTTCTTCAATAAAACCGGTGTCTATCCGGGGGTTGGTATTGAGGAAGAAGGAAATTAGGGATGACGCGGGGATTTGGCCGGAGCCCAGGAGGTTTTCCGGGGTTATGGGGCCTATGTCTTCAGCCGGGGGACGGGGGGTTTCTTCGGGCGGGGCGGCTTCAGTTGGGCTTTTCAAGGCCGGGCCGCTCAATGCCGGATTTTTCGGGGAAGATGCGGTCTTGGGAGGAGTGGCGCAGGAAAAAAACAGCAGGCATAGGACGACTAAAATCAATCTAACGCAATGAATAAGGGTTCGCATACAAACTTATCGGTATTTTTACGGGTAAAATTTTGCTAAAACTCACAAATTCTTTGGCGGCGATTGAAGCAAAACGGTAACTCATTTCCATAGTAAAGGTATGAATGAGAGTATGTATTCGCAATTACTTGGGGCTATTGAAGTCCGGGACCGGGGGGGCTTGCAAGGTCCGATCCCGGACTTTCTCCCTTTCCCCGAGGAACAGCGGCCCCGGGAACGGCTCCTGGAAAGGGGGCCTGAGGTCCTGTCGGATCAGGAACTCCTGGCGATCCTCCTCAACACGGGGATTCGGGGGAAAAATGTCTCCGCGCTCGCTGCGGAACTGCTTGACCGGCTGGATCGGGAAAATACCATTCCCCCGGTCAAGGAGTTGATCCGGCTTACGGGGCTTGGGGAATCCAAGGCCAGCGCCATCGTGGCGATGCTGGAATTTGGCCGACGGAGGTGGGGGACTCCGGGAACCCGGATCAATCATCCGCAGGAGATATACAGCCTGGTCCGTCACTATGCGGACCGGCGGCAGGAACGGTTCATCTGCCTTTCACTGAGTGGGGCCCATGAGGTGATGGCGGTTCGTATCGTCACCATTGGGTTGGTAAACCGGACCATCGTACATCCCCGCGAGGTGTTCGCCGATCCCATCAGTGACCGGGCCAGCGGGATTATTGTGGCCCACAATCACCCCAGCGGGAAGGTGGAGCCGTCCGGGGAGGATGACGAAATCACCTTTCGGCTCAAGGCGGCGGCAGAGGTACTGGGTATCCACTTCATGGATCATGTAATTTTTTCGCAGGATGCCTGGTTCAGCTACCGCCAAAACGGGAGGTTTGACTAATACCCCGCCAGTATCCCCAAAAGCCGTTCTTTACTGATAGACCGCAGAAAATTCGCCAGCCGGGGGCCCTGGTCCTTGCCGATCAGGGCCTGATAGGCGGCACGGAACAACACCTTGCCATCCATGCCGTGCTTCTCCGCTACGGCATAGATCGCCTCGGCACAGGCTTTGTCGTCGGCATAGTCCCCAATCCGGGCCACCACCGTGTCCCTCAGGTCCCGGATCGCCGCCGCCTCTGTATCGGACAGGGCCGCCGTTTCCCCGGTGGGCCGCAGCCGGAACCGGAACTCATCCGGGGCGCATTCCTCCGCCCAGTGCCGGGCGCATTCGCAGCGCTGCCGCAGAGACGGTATCTGTTCGGGCTTTAAGGCCGGGCCATCGGCGCTGTTTTCCAGACCGGCGATGGTCTGTTCAATATCACCATCGGCAATCTGTATCAGATTACAGAGGTGCCGGAAGGGTATCTGATACGGAGGGATGCCCGGCAGCGTACCGTCCCCCGCGGGAACCGGCTCCACCTGGGAGAGTTCGTAGATACGCCGGGCTTTACGGTAGGCCTCATCATCTTTGGCGGGGTCGATTTTCCAGGCTACCCGCTCCAGCCGGTCGTAGTCTTCATATATTTTGATTACATCCAAATCGAAGGAGATGGTGAACTCCGTGTTGGGCCGGGTCCCGGCGAAAAGATAGCGGGCCACTTCCGGGGTATACACCCGCAGCAGGTCCTCGATGGTGACCACCTTCCCGGACGAGCTGGACATTTTGCCCGCCGAGCCTTTGATGCCGATGAAGTCGTAGCGAAAGCTGATGGGAGCGTCCCAGTTGTACACATCCTTGCACACGTACTTGGCAGTGTCGAAGGACCCGCCCTGGCTGTGGTGGTCCTTTCCGGCGGGTTCAAAATCAACCTGCTCGAATTCCCATCTCATGGGCCAGTCAATGCGCCACCCCAGCTTGACCCCTTTGGCGGTGCGGACATCCACGGTTTCGGTGTGGCCGCAGAGGTTGCAGTGGTAGGTGACCCCCCACTCGCCGTCCCAGCCGCTTATGTCCGTATCGTCCCGGTTACACTCGTCGCAGAACACGCTGATGGGCCACCATTCACCCTGAATCTTGTGGTCCTCGTCCCGGAACTTGTCCAGAATATCTTTCAGCGCCCCCCGGTGTTCCAGTGCCTTGCGAATACCGGCCGCATAGGTTGAGGCGCGGTACTTTTGTGCCTGGTATAAAAATTCCGGGTGAATCCCCATGCGGGGGAGGGCGGTTTCAATATCAACTTCGTGGTGCCGGGCGTAGCTTTCGTCCCGCTCCCAGGGATCGGGCACCATGGTGATGGGGAAGCGGAGGTACTTGGCAAGCTCGTCCTGTTTGGGCATGTTGGCGGGTACCTTGCGGAACACATCGTAATCGTCCCAGGAATAGATGAACCGCACCTCTTTCCCCAAATCCCGCAGCGCTCTGGCCACGAGCTCGGTAGAAATGATCTCCCGGAAGTTCCCGATATGCACCGTCCCGGACGGGGTGATCCCGGAAGCGCAGGTATAGCGCGCCTTGTCGCCCTTTTCCCGAATGATCTTCGCGGCGGTCTCGTCGGCCCAGTGGGCCGTTGCGTCACGTCGATTCGTTGCCTGGTGATTCGCCGCCGGATTGGTCCCGGATTCGTGTTTGTGTTGCTTGCTCATAGCGTGATTAGTATATCCGGCAGAGCGGGGGTGGGCAAGGCGGACGGTACCCCCTACGGCAAAAACTGCCATTGATCAAATTGGTAGCCCTCGCCGTAAAAGACAAAAAACAGATCGTGAACGCCGGTTATTTTTTGCGGCAAATCAACCGTCAGGGTATCATAAGAAGTATTATGCTGCTCATCATCCTTCAGCTTGATATAGGCATACCCCGCCGCATCGCCGTCAAGGGAATCAAGCCGGATTTGTATAACGCCGAAGTCCTCCGCGGGGCCGGATACATACCGTCAGCACCGCCGCCAAAGTACAGGTACGCACTGCCGTCATCGTCCACCAGCACGGCAGGGTCAAAGAGCCAGGGAACTTGCGCCTCGGTACAATTTGGGGTATTGCGGTCGATCAGTAATGTACCCAGCGGTTCAGCCCAGGGGCCGGTTGGACTGTTTGCGGTTAAAACACCGATACCCCGGCTGTTGTCCGCCCAGTACAGGAAGAACCGGGCCTTGCCGTTGATGATTTTGTACGCGGCGCAGGGAGCCCATGCGTTACCGTTGCCGTTATTGGCCCAGGGCGCAAGGCCGTCCGCCCCGCCGATTTTTATATCGCCGTGGTCCTGCCAGTTGACCATATCGCCCGAGGACAATACATGGAGAAAGTTAATGTTCCCGTAGGTTTCCGCGATTAATGCACCCGCAGCATTGTATTGCAGGGCATCGCCGGTGAGGTACATATACGCCCGGTCTTCGTAGACCATAACCCAGGGGTCCGCACCGAAGTCATGGGTAGATATGGGGTTGTGCTGATTAAACGGCTTGAGCGCGGCCTTTGGCGACAGGGCGCTGAAATACGGCGACAGTTCTTCTGCGGGACGCTGGTCCTGGAATATGCTGTTTTCTTCCGGCGCTTTTGTTTCCGGCCCGTCACCAGGACATCCCAAAAGGGATACCAGTAATACACTCAGGAAAAACAATAAAACGCTTTTTTCTCTGCAAGACACCATAGGTAACTCCTTGAATAAAATGATAACAATGAAACCATTGCATTGACAAACCTTCTCCGCCAGATATAAATTATGGCAGTACGGTAAAAATTATGGACAAAATTGAGCAAACTGAAAAAATACGCGCCGAAGCCCAGGCCAAAGCCTTTGAAGCGGATATACAGCCGACGGTTAATTACCTCGTTAAACGGGAATGTCTTCCTACATGGCTTGCGGAATCTTTTCCGGTGGTTGATTCTGATATTACCTATATTATCAAGGGCAAGGCCCGGTACGTCATAAATGATATATGCCATGAGGTATCTGCGGGGGATCTAATCTGTATGGCCCCCGGTGATACCAAAAGAGCCACTACCTATCCCGCTGATTTGATGACCTGTTTTGCGGTTAATTTTAAACTAACCAATCCCCAGGGCATAGATACGCGGCCGCCCTTTCCGCTGATCAGCCATATCGGAGTAAATGAGGGGCTTATTCACCAGTTCCATGAAATGGTATTTACCTGGACAGCCCAGCAGCCCGGATATATTCTCAAGTCCAAGGGAATTTTGCTGTTGATTCTGCATCAGTTAATGGACCTGATAATTTATGACAAAGATTCATCTACGGCGGATTTCAGGATAAAAAAAGTGCTCCGGCATATTTCAGATCATTACAGTGAAAAGATCACGATAAAAAAAATGGCCGCCCTGTTCAACATGAATGCCGCCTATTTTGGCGAGCTGTTTACCCACGAAACCGGTACAACCATGCATAAATATCTGGCGAAAATCAGGATACGGAACGCGGTAAGTATGCTGCAAAGCGGGGCTTATACAGTCGGCGAGGCGGCGGAACAGACCGGGTTTCTCGATACCAATTACTTCTATAAACAGTTCAAAAAAATTATGGGGTTTAGTCCGTCAAGCAGACTCCACCATCTTCTTAGGAGTACTGCTTGACGGAC
>BNVD01000059.1 GCA_025997835.1 Spirochaetia bacterium | reverse complement strand
ACCGTGCCGCTCCCGCCGTTGCTATTGAAGGTTACCGTCCAGGAATGGGACACCCATTGGGCATAAACGGTGATGTGCCCGGTTACTGCGGTGTTCCCGTCAAAGAGACCGCCCGTACCATCCGCAGCGGTATTCCAGCCATTAAAGGTATACCCCGTATACGTGGGCGGCCCCGGCAGGGCGTTTACGGTCGTTGCCGGTTCGGTTACCGGTTTGATAGTGGGGTCTGCATCGGAGGTTCCGCCGTTTTTGTCGAAGGTGACCATAAAAGTATTAGGCGGAATAAACTCCCATTGGGCATAGACCGTGATGTCTTTCGTCACGGTGAACAACGTGGTAAAGCGCGTCCCGGTACCGGACGGAGTGGTATTCCACCCGGTAAAGAGGTACCCCGTTCGCGTCGGCTCAGCGGGGAGGGCGGGTACGGTGGTGTACGGGTAGATTACCTGTTTGTCTGCGGGGCTTGCGTCCGCATCCCCGCCGTTTTTGTTGAAGGTTACGGTGTATTCATGGGCCTGCCATTGGGCATATACGGTGATGTCTGCCGTCACCGGCGTAGACGCGGTGAACCGGTCCCCGCCGCCGGACGCGACGGGAGCCCACCCGGTAAAATCGTATCGCGCCTTTATCGGCTCGGCGGGAAGGACGCCCAGGGTGGTTGCCGGCGGCGTTACCGGTTTGACCTCCGGGCTTGCTCCCGTGTCCCCGCCGTTTTTATCGAACGTTACGGAGAAAGCCGCCCCGGTAACCGGCTGCCACTGGGCATAGACGGTAATATCCGCCGTCACCGGCGTAGCGGCGGTAAAGGGCGTTCCCCTCCCGTCCGCGCCGGTGTTCCAGCCCGCAAACGCGTACCCCATCTGACCGGGAGTTTCAGGATAGGCGTCTATGGTGGTTGCCGGACTGCTTACCGTCTTGCTCTGGGACGACGATTCAAAGGTCACGTTCTGGTTGAAGGTTACGGTGTAGGAATAGGACCTCCACAGGGCATAGACGGTTATATTCGCGGTCACCGGCGTTGTCTCATAAAAGGGCATCCCCACCCCGTCCGCACGGGTGTTCCACCCGTCAAACAGGTATCCCGTCTTCCCGGGCCGGCCGGGAAGCGCGTCTATGGCAGATCCCGAAGCGCTTACCGGTTTGATTTCGGGGCTTGCTTCCGTGTCCCCGCCATTGGCGTTGAATGTTACAAAAAGGATATTACCGCTCATAACCAGCCACCGGGCATAGACGGTAATGTTCCCCGTCACCGGCGTAGACGCGGTAAAGGGCATCCCGGTACCGGACAGCGTGGTATTCCACCCGTTAAAGATGTACCCCGTTCGCGCCGGCGGAGCAGGGAGGGCATCTATGGCAGATGCCGGGCTGGTTACGGTTTTGGACGCTACCGTACTCCCGCCGTTACTGTTAAATTGTACCGTGTAGGTATCGGGAGCCCATTGGGCATAGACCGTGATGCTATCCGTTACCGCCGTGGACGCGGTAAAGGCCGTCCCGCTGCCGTCCGCCGCCGTATTCCACCCGGTAAAGGTGTACCCCTCCCGCCCCGGTTCGGGCGGGAGGCTGCCGAGCGAGGCGCCGGAATCGCTTACGTTTCTGACGATTGGCGCAATGTTCCCGCCGTTACTGTTAAAGGTTACCGCACCGGTAAGAGACATCCATTGGGCATAGACGGTAATATGCCCCGTAACCGGGGTGTTTCCGTCAAAGGCCGTTCCCGCTCCATTCGGCTGGGTATTCCACCCGGTAAAGGTATACCCTACCCAGAGCGGCGGATTCGGGAGATTGCCCACTGTGGTGTACGGAGTACTTACCATCCTGGTATCGCTTGCCGTTTGGATACCCACATTTTGGTCGAAGGTGACTTCCCAGCTATACGTCCTCCACTGGGCATAGACGGTGATATGCCCCGTCACCCGTGTTAACTGCCAAAAGTATGTCCCTGTGCCGTCAGGCGCGGTATTCCATCCATCAAACAGATACCCGGTCCTGGCGGGCGGGTTGGGGAGGCCATCTATGGTGACGGCCGGGCTGTTTACCCCCTTCCTTTGGGGGCTCGCTTCGGTGGCCCCGCCGTTTTTGTCAAACGTTACGAACAGGGTATCGGAGGTAACAAGCTCCCATTGGGCATAAACGATGATATCCGCCGTCACCGGCGTAAACGCGGTAAAGGACTTTCCGGTACCGTCCCGTGCGGTATTCCACCCGCAAAACGTATACTCTCCCCATGTGGGCTCACCGGGGAGGGCGTCTATGGTGGTTTTAGGGCCAGTTACCAGTTTATTTTGGGGGTCTGCTTCCGTGTCCCCGCCGTTTTTGTTGAAGATTACGTTATAGGTGCCGGAGGGAAGAACCTGCCACTGGGCATAGACGGTGATGGGTTCCGTCACCGGTGTAGCGGCGGTAAAGGCATCCCCCGTACCGTCCTGCGCAAGTGTCCACCCGGTAAACAGGTAACCCGCCCTCACAGGCTGACCGGGGAGGGCATCTATGGTGGTTTCAGGACCACTTGGTTTAGTTTGGGGGTTTGCTTCCGTATCCCCGCCGTTTTTATCGAACGTTACGATATGGGCATCGTGGGGAATAAGCTCCCACCGGGCATAGACGGTGATGTTTTTCGTCACCGTCGAGCTTTCGTCAAAGGTAACGCCGCCTGTCCTTGAGGTCTTCCATTCGGTAAACATATACCCTCTCCTGGTGGGCTCGCCGGGAAGGGTATCTATGGTAGTTGCCGGACTGGTTACCGTCTTGGTTTTGGGGCTTGCCTCCGTATTCCCGCCGTTTTTATGGAATGTTACCGTATGGGATGGCGCGGGTACGGTTGTTATCGATTGCTTGCAGCCGGCAGACAATACGGCTGCCAATGAAACCAGCGCGATAGCCAAACCGCTATAGAATGACGGGTATTGCCGTTTAACCGACAAGACCCGCCCTCCCCCGGCTGAAAAGTGATTGTGACGAGAAAAAACCGGCAAAATACCAAGCAATGTCATTATTTTATCCTTATTTTATCTAGCCCGGCGCCAAAACAGGTTCGCAGGTTTGGATCTACCCCACCCACTGATAGAATCGTAACACACGGTAAGCCATAATGCAAGAAGAAAATGCAAAAAAAATTAACCGCGCCCCTAAAAATGAACGCTATAGCCGAAACGTACCGCTTTTACCCCCGTTGAATCCGGGATAATTGCAATAGACGCCCGGTCAAGAGCGGGTGCGAAAGCGTTTCTTGAAGCCGGCCGGTGATAAAAGAGCGGTCTGAGTATGCCGAAGATCACCGTTGCCCCGGCAACGCCCAGAGCGGCGGTGCCGGGTATACCGTAGAGCTGCATACCGCTCAGGGCATCGTCCGGGGATAGCTGTAGTTCCCAGATACTCAGGCCCAGCGCTACCAGGAAGCCCCCGGTTATGATCACGCCTCCGGGCCAGTCGCCCATAGTATACGAGCCAAGCCCCAGCAGCGGGTTCATGAAGGCCGCGCCGATTCTTCTGCCGGTAGAGAAATCACGGTTCATACCGCCGGTTGGAGATATTTCTTCGGGTTCTGGCGCCGGAACGGAGGGATTTGTCTCTGGTGGCATTCTTTCAGCAGGAGCGGATGTGTAGGCCGTACCCTGAGCGATTACATCCGTATCGATGAGCAGCTCGTTATCGGAGTATTTTCCGCCGGGGTCCGCGCCGGGCCGGTTAAATGCGCGGATGTTTACCATGACGGCGCCCGTTACCGGCACCGTAGTCCAGGGACTGCTTTCAACGCTGTTATAGAGGTAAATAGCAGCGGGAATATAGATATGAAAGGCTTCTCCAAAGCCGGTTAGACGCTCCGGCGTAGAATCAAGGAGAACCCAGGGGGCCAGTATTTTTGTGGTCTCGCTGTCATGGGTATATACTTCGCCGCCATTTTCGGGATTCCAGTCCCAGGCACGGTAAACATACTGCTCCACCCGCCGGTGGATACCAACTATGTCCCTGCTTGTAATCAGCACCGAGAGAATCCCGGGTTTTTTCCTGATAAAAAGATGATACCCCCCGTCCTCACCGGGTAACAGCCTACAGTCTTCCGGGTATATCTTTAGATCCCGGCTCTGGCCGTACCCCCCGGCTATACCGGCAACGACGAGGAGGAGTCCCAAAAACAGGTGTTTTTTATCGTGCATACTAATTGATACAACGCCCCGTCCAAAAATGGCCCTTATATCATACTATGTCAATAGAGGGAATCTCTAAAAACTTCAGTTTTTAGAGATTTACCGCTTAAATCGGACTTTAGTCCGCGGCATTTGCGTAGTCTTTAGACGAGCAAATGCAGGGGCACCGTAAAAACTAACCGAGTTTTTAGAGGTGCCCTAGAACCATCACTTAACTCCCGGCTTTAACTCGAAGGCCGGACAATGGCTGCCGGTGGAACGGAAGATTTCCATCGAGGGCAGGTTCCGGCATTTTATGCCGAACATCCGGCAGGAGCGGGGAAAGGCAGGGTCCCAGGTGACGTGGAACCAGACACATTTAAGACAGTCAGGCGCTTTTGGTTTTTCATGTTCGCTGTTCATGGCTTTGGCTTTTACAGTACCCTGTTTTTTCGTTTGGTATATATCGACACCCCGATCAGCACCACAAGGGTAAAGATGTAGGGGATGGCGAGAATAAAGTCCGCAGGGACATTGAGGATTCCCTGCGCGTAGTTTGAAAAGGCATCGGCGAGGCCGAAGATGAGGGCGGCGGCAAAGACACCTAATGGTTTGCGGTTTCCGAGGAAGATCACCACCAACGCTATCCACCCTTTTCCTGCGGAAATGTTGGGGACAAACACACCCAGGTTGAGGGTCAGGAGTGACCCCCCTATTCCGCAGGCAAAGCCGGAAATCAAAAAAGCGGCGAACTGGTACGAGGCGGGGTTGATCCCCAGCGAGACTAACGCCTGAGAATGGTCTTTGCACGACCGGAGCCGGAAGCCTAAGGGTGTCCGGTAGAGAATTATCCAACAGAAAAAAAGCAAAACCCAGCTTGCGTAGACATACCAGGTATGCCCCGAAAACAGGCTTCCGATGACGGGAACATCCGCCGCTCCCGGCAGCGTTACTGTTGCAGGTTTTTCCATATCCCGGAATACGATTACGCCCCGTGTGGCAAACAGCCTCGCAGACAGTACCACGGTGATTCCCGCCGCAAAAAGATTAGCCGCAAGGCCTGTGATAAACACGTTTGATTTAAGTTTCAGTGTTACGACCCCCACCAGCGCCGCCAGGGTCATGGACGCCGCAATTGCCGCCAGCACACCAACCGTAATACTACCCGAAAAATTGGCGCATACAATCGCGGTGAATGCCCCGGTAAGGAGCAGCCCCTCCAGGGCAATGTTGAGCACACCGGCAAGTTCCGTAAAGAGCCCGCCTGTAGCGGCCAGAAGCAGGGGGGTCATGATGGTTACCGCGCTGTGGAGTATGGGGAAAGGCTGTTCCATTATACTGCGCTCCGTTTACTGAAAAGATCCCGTAATACGGTACTGGTAACCAGAAAGAACACCACCGATTGTACGATGGAGGCGATTTCGAAGGTGACATCCGAAAACTGCATCGCCATCCGCGCTCCCGCCCCTATCCAGGCAAAGAATATTGCCGCGGGAATTACCCCCGCAGGCCGGGACCGGGCGATGAGGGCCACCGCAAGTCCGTTCCACCCAAGCCCTAAAGAAAATTCCTTTATAGCGGAAAAGTAGGTTCCGTACACCGCCATACCTCCGCCTGCACCGTAAAACGCCCCCGACAGGAACATGGAAAGGGTCATGCTCCACCCCGCACTGATCCCGCCGTATTTGGCGAACATCAGGTTGAGTCCGCACATTCGTAATTCGTACCCCGCTTTTGTCCGGTACAGAAAAAGCTGCCCCAGCAGTACCGCGATGACTGCGGCGATAAGGGCGGCGCTTAAATTTGACGGCGGCAGTATCTGCGGCAGGTGAAACGCATCGGGTATCTTCCGGGTTGATTGCAAATTGGCAGCCGGGTCCAGGAAAGGACCTGTGATAAGGTAATTGATGATCAGTACGAGTGCGTTGGAAACGAGAAAGGTGGTGATAAGTTCGTTGGTGTTCCACCGTACCTTGCATACTCCCGAAAGGGCCGCAACACCCCCGGAAAAAAAAGCCCCTGCGGCAAGGGCGATTACCGCCCCAAAATACCCCAAAGGCTCAAGCGTAATGGCGGTAATGGCGGTAACAAAGGCGCCTGAATAAATCTGCCCTTCCCCGCCCAGATTGAAGTTTCCCGCCTGCATGGCGATTGCCACCCCAAGCCCGCCAAACATGAGAGGAACGGCACTGTTTATCATGTTGCCGAAATAGTAGGTATTCCGCAGCGGCCCCAGAAAGAAGTATTGCAGGGTCCGTACCGGCTGTTTGCTTAACAGAAAAGACAGCAGTATTACTACCGAAACGGCAATGAGGAGAATTACCGCCATGCCCCCGGAACTTCCAGCGCAGCTTCCCCCAACGGACGCGGCGCTACGGTTCAATGCCCGCTTGAGCCGTACGGACAGTTCCCGTGCTGTTCCGGTTCCCGCGTTACCGGCCATGCCGCGTCTCCCGCTTGTCCTGGTGTTTCAGCCCCATCATATGGGCGCCGATCTCTTCTTTAATGCGGGCCGTTGTTTCCCGGTCCTCTGCGGCGTTTTCGGCAGCAGGGTTTGCAATTTCCGCTGCTACCGTTCCCCGGTAGAACACAAATATCCTGTCGGCGTTCGCCAGAATTTCATCCAGATTGGAGGATAAAATCAGTATCGCCGCGCCCTTTTCCCGCAGTATCCCTATCTGTTCATACACATACCGGCCGGCGGAAACATCCAGCCCCCAGGTGGGTTCTGAAAAAACGATATAATCCCGAAATTGGTCGATTTCTCTGGCAAGGATGAGCTTCTGGATATTTCCACCCGACAGGGATCGTACCATTTTTCCAGGACCCCCCGCAATGCCGTACCGTTCGACAAGGTCGCCGGTAAAGCGGGTAATGGCCCGCCGGTCAAGAAAAAAACGCCGGGAAAATTCCCCGCGCCGGTTTACGATCATGTTTTCTGTCACGCTGGCCCCGCCGGCGCTCCCCACCGAAAGCCGGGAGGCCGGAACATAGGCCAATCCCTCACGGCGCAGGGCCTTTGTTTTGAGCGATGAAATATCCCGTTTCCGGTGCAGTATCCGCCCCTGCGTGATGGGCAGGAACCCGCCAAGGACGGCCTCCAGAGTCCCAAGCCCGTTCCCTCCGACCCCGGCGAAACCCAGAATTTCCCCGGCGTGGGCGGTAAAGGAAATGCGGTCCAGCACGGGCCGTTTTTGTCCATGCCGCGCCACTGTTACATCCTCAAAGCTGATAACCGGCAGTTTTTCTGCTTGCGTAAACCGCTTCCGGTTTACTTGCAGGTCAACCCCTTTACCGATCATGAGCCGGGAAATCTCAAATTCATCGATATCTTTGGTGTCATGGACAGCAACCAGTTCACCCTTGCGCATAATCGCTACGCGGTCTGAAATTTCCGTAATCTCGCTGAGCTTGTGGGTTGAAAGAATCAGGGACTTTCCCGCCGCCGCCAATGCCTTAAGCGTACGGAACAGGGATACTATTTCCTGATCCGTAAGCATTGCCGTAGGTTCATCCAGAATAACAATATCCACATCCCGGTAGAGCACCTTGAGTATCTCTACCTGCTGCATCTGCCCTACCGTAAGCTCCTGTACCGGCGTATCCGCTTTAACAGAAAAGTGATGTTTTGTGATAACTTCGGCGACACGCTCATTGGCCTTTGCCATATCGTAGAAGATCCCCCATTTAACCGGCTCAATTCCCATGACTACGTTTTGGGCCACCGTGAGTTCAGGAAAGAGCATGAAGTGCTGATGTACCATGCCGATCCCCAGCCGGTTCGCGTCCAGGGGGGAGCTTACTCGTACCGGTTTCCCGCGGACAAAAATTTCCCCCTCAGTTGGAGGGGTAAGCCCGTAGAGTATCTTCATCAGTGTGGTTTTGCCCGCCCCGTTTTCACCGGCCAGACAGAGAATCTCCCCGCGCCGTATATCCAGGGAAACCCGGCGGTTCGCCCAGGTTTGGTCTGCGGGCCGTTTTGTCTTTTCCTCCACCGGGGCCGCTCTGTCCGCAGGGTACACCTTCGAGATTCCTCGCAGTTCCGCCGGCAGTTCCACTCTTGGAGCCTGTTTCGACGGGTCAACCTTGGCGTTCATCAACGGTAAACCGTGATACTGTGCAACAGCAAACAAGCGCTACAGCGGCGGCAGGGTATACTCAACTCTCCCCGCGATAATATCGGCGGTAAAGGCGTTGAACTTTGCCTGAATATCCTGGGGAACATACTCTGTGTATCCCGGATCACCGGAAATAAAGCTAAGGTACCCATCCGCCGCCCCCACGGTTCTTGCGCTGCCGTATTTGATCTTCCCCGCCAGTACATCGGCAAGAATTTCCTCCACCAGTTTTTTCTGTTCCATGAGTCCGCAGCCCAAAATTATTCCCGGCGCGGTCCGGTATTCGTTGGTGTTATGGTACACCACGTAGGCTCCATGTTCCTGTGCGGCCTTGATCATCCCCTGGGCCGCCCCGCCCGCAATCGAAGCGAACACATCCGCCCCGGCGTTTATCATGCTCCCGGTCAGTTCCGCCGCCTTGTTCGCGTCAAACCAGTTACCGATCACCCGGAAGTCCACGGTAATCTCCGGGTCCGCAAGATGCGCCCCCGCCAGAAATCCCGGCACAATGTGTTTGGTAAGCAGGGGATATTCCTGGGCCGCGATAAACCCAAGTTTTTTTTCAGGGTTTGCGTAGGGCATGGTACTGGTGGTGATAAGCCCCGCCAGATACCCAAGGTACAAAGACTGTTCGTATTGGTTGTACAGGAAGGTACTGATCTGGCTGTTCCCCGCATACTCTGCATCGGTGATGATGAATTTCTGATTGGGGAATTTCTTCCCCACCGAAACGCAGATTTCCGGCAGCGACGGATTCGAACCGAGCACCAAATCATACTCCCCGGAAGCCACGAGCGATGTAAGCTGTTCCTCCCATTCCGCCTGATTGAACCCCGCCTCGTAGACCTTCACCGTTACCTTGCTGTGCCGCGCCGCGAAACTTTCCGCCCCGGCCGCCAAAAGTTCGTAGGTGGGGCTCCCCGCCGCCACCCCGGTAATATATACCAGCACCGAAAGGGACTCCGCCGCCGCTTTTTCCCGCGGCCTGTTACATCCCGAAAGCCCCGCCGGCAGGATCAGCGCCCCTATCACCATACACGCAACGCGCACAAGGAAACCTGCGCTTTCCTTACGATTCGTCTTGCCCATCATTTAATACTCCTGAATACTTCCATATAATAATATGGTGATACTAGCCTAAATTCCATTATTTGACCAGCGTTCTTTCAGACTCCGGTACAACGCCCGGTACTCCAGAAATATCCCGTCGTAGATTCGCGTCTTTTCCCGATCCGGGGTAAAAACCCGGCCCGTCCCCGCCATAGCCGCCGCCGCTTCCGCCGCCGAACCGTACTTCCCCATAGCCGCCGCCCCAATCAAAGCGAGTCCCGTCAGCTCCGATGCGCCCCCTGGAAGCACCACCCGCCGCCCCGTCACATCCGCCTTGAGCTGATTGAGGAAATCATTTTCCGACGGCCCTCCGGTAAGGCGTAGTTCCTCCACCGGCGCGCCCAGCTCCTCCATCACCGTAATCACATCCCGTATGGCGAAGCAAACCCCCTCCGCAATGGAGCGGGCCAGCTCCCCCCGTCCTGTATCAAGGGACAAGCCCATGAACACCCCCCGCGCCTTGGGGTCCCAAATGGGCGCCCGTTCCCCCGCCAGATAGGGCAGAAAGATCACCCCCCCGGCGCCCGGCGCCGCCTCCGCCGCCAGAGCGTAAAACGCGTCGTAGGAACCACTCCCCAAAAGTTCCCGTCCCCAGCCTATCGCCTTTCCCGACGTGGAGATGATCCCCGAAAGGTTCCAGAACCCCGTTACCGGATGCCCGTAACTCATCAGCCGCCGGTCGGTAATCCGCGACCGGGTACAGAGGTTTAAGCCCTCGGAAGTCCCGGACCGGTCGCAGACCTGCCCCGGCCTCACCGTTCCAGACCCCAGTATCGACACAAAAAAATCCGGCCCCCCCGCAAAAACCTTCACCCCCGGATTAAACCCAAACCGCGCCGCAGGCAGCACCTCCCCGATATAGTCCCCCGGCGACACAAAAGAAGGAAACTTCTCCCGGTCTAACCCTGCCGCCGCCAACACTTCATCGTTCCAGTACCAAAGGTCAAACCCCTCGGAGGGAAACACCGTCCGTGCCTCGCCGGTCAGGGCATAGGTCAAAAATTCCGGCGGCCCCATAAAGAGCCGGGTCCGTTCATACGTCTCGCGCTCCCGGTTCTTCATCATGAGTATCTTGGGCAGAAAAAAAGACGCGTCCACATAGCCGCCCATAATCGCCGATACCGTCCGCGCCTCCTCCACCGCCCGCCGGTCCAGCCACAGCCGCGCCGCCTCCGCCTGAAGCCGCAGGCCGGTCATGTCAGGCTCCCCGGTCACCGGAACCACCGTAGGCCCGTTCCCGCTGATCACCACCGCCTCTACCGCGCCAAGGCCGC
Source organism: Spirochaetia bacterium (assembly GCA_025997835.1). Classification (GTDB taxonomy): domain Bacteria; phylum Spirochaetota; class Spirochaetia; order Treponematales; family Breznakiellaceae; genus BNVD01. Next base: position 375 of record BNVD01000059.1, on the reverse strand, counting down.
CCCCTGCGCCAAGCTCCGCCGCCGTCTCCTCAAACGCCCGCAGCCACTGCGCGCTTTCCGTCTCATGCCGTCCCCCGCGAGAGGCCATGGTCAACACCCGCTCCGCTTCCCCCTTGTGCGTCCCGTCAAACCCCCGCAGCGCGGCCTTAAACGTAGACGTTCCAATATCAATAACCAACAGCACGGGTCCCTCCATCAGCATGACAGCATACTGATGATATAGTGATATTGTGAGGGTTTCCAGTGTACGTGATGCCTCATCGTAAATTCTAACCCTAGCGTATGGATGCCTCACTATAAAAATCTAACCCTACGAAGCCTTAGTCACGACAGATGAGGGGCTGACAGTCCCGCTTGTCTGCTGAGTATGAACCA